>NZ_JBJDNI010000028.1:0-79266 GCF_044900545.1 Scandinavium sp. NPDC088450
GTTAATGCGCTGAAATTATTAGGGAAAGAGTACAGTAATATGGTCACAGGCGAATGACCATATTACTGGGGATCCCTCAGCCCCGCGGGAGAGGGCCGGGGAGAGGGGATATCCACTATTTCTGCGTTTTTGCAAACTCGTCTTTGGCTTTCTGCAACTGCTGCTGGAAAGCCGGATTGGTGTGCAGCGTAGCAACAACTGCAGAGCCTACGATACGTGCCGCATCCACATCACTTTGCCAGTGGTAACCACAAATAACACGGCTTTGGCCCAGATCGTATCCGCGTTTAAGGATCTCGTTCTGACGAGTCGGGTTAATCTCTGCCAGCACTAGCGCTGTTGCCCAGCCAATCGAGGTATGGCCTGACGGATAAGAGCCGTTTTTCGCCAGCTCATCCTGCTCTTTGGTGTTACAGGTTGGCACGCCATAGAACGCAAACGGGCGAATACGCATGTATTTCTGCTTAGCCGAACGGGTAGCGAGATCGCCCGCATCCTCAATCATATTGGTCAGCAGTTTGTGCAGTTCAGGGCTGTCTTTCTCGGTAATCGGCGAACCAAAGGCCGTCGAGAAGGCATTCGCCACGCCGCCGCTGCTCAGGTTCGCATCTTCCGCAGCCTGCTTACCTCGCTCGGTATTGCGCTGCAGACGGCCTTGTTCATACATGGCCTGATCGTTGAGGAAGGCAATGCTGCCCACTTCCGGTGGCGGTGGCAGCAGGGCAAGGCTGTCGATAGCCTGGGCGTTTTTCAGGTAATAAAGGTCAGGTTTGGTGGTGGCATCATTGCCGGACGGCACCAGGGCAAAGGCATTTACAGAGAACAAACTGGCGACGCAAAACGCCAAAAGACTTTTTTTCATCGAGGTTTCCTTTCGTTATCAAATCGTCCCAAGCAGGCTGTAACATTTCTGTCATAAACAGTAGAAAGAAAAACGACGCAGAAAAAATTGCGGTACCTCGCAAAATTGCAGATACATAAGATGGGTGAATGTATTAAAGCGGACAACAGGGTGAGCGTGATAGGAGGGATTGCGCGGATAGTGAGCAACAGCGCGCGATTTCAGACTGTCGCACTTATCACCCACGCAAATGGGCGCTAACATAACGGGATTGCAATGACAGGAGATGTCCATGAGCGAGCAAGCCATTCGTTTGACGCAATACAGCCACGGAGCCGGTTGCGGTTGTAAAATTTCCCCCAAAGTGCTGGAAACCATTCTGCTGAGTTCCCAGGCGAAGTTTGTCGACCCGAACCTGCTTGTCGGTAACGAAACCCGCGACGATGCGGCGGTGTATGACTTAGGCAACGGAACGTCGGTTATCAGTACCACCGATTTCTTCATGCCTATCGTCGACAATCCGTTCGATTTTGGCCGCATCGCTGCCACCAACGCCATCAGCGACATTTTTGCGATGGGCGGGAAGCCGATCATGGCGATCGCTATTCTGGGCTGGCCCATCAACACCCTTGCGCCCGAAATCGCCCGTGAAGTGATTGAAGGCGGGCGCTTTGCCTGCCAGCAGGCGGGGATTGCTCTGGCCGGTGGGCACTCCATCGACGCGCCAGAACCTATTTTTGGGCTGGCGGTCACGGGCATTGTGCCAACAGAGCGGGTGAAGAAAAACAGCACGGCGCAGGCCGGATGTAAGCTGTTTCTGACGAAACCACTCGGCATTGGTGTGCTGACCACCGCAGAGAAAAAATCGCTGCTCAAACCTGAACACCAGGGGCTGGCGACGGAAGTGATGTGTCAGATGAATATCGCCGGTGCTGCTTTCGCCAATATCGACGGCATTAAAGCGATGACCGATGTCACCGGGTTTGGTCTGCTCGGGCATCTCAGTGAAATGTGTCAGGGCGCAGGCGTGCAGGCGCAAATTCGTTTTGCCGACGTGCCAAAACTGCCGGGTGTTGAAGAGTACATCGCGCAAGGTGCGGTACCGGGTGGTACTTCCCGTAATTTCGCGAGCTACGGCCATCTGATGGGCGAAATGCCTGAAGCGTGGCGTAATCTGCTGTGTGACCCGCAAACGTCGGGTGGCTTGCTGCTGGCTGTCACGCCTGAAGCGGAAACCGAGATGAAAGCGACCGCTGCTGAGTATGGCATCACCCTGACCGCCATTGGCGAACTGGTGACCGCACGCGGTGGGCGTCCGATGATCGAGATCCGCTAACCCCATGCGTTTGTTTATCGCGGAAAAACCGAGTCTGGCTCGTGCCATTGCCGATGTGCTGCCTAAACCGCATCGCAGAGGCGATGGCTATATCGAATGTGGTAACGGCCAGGTGGTCACCTGGTGTATCGGCCATTTACTGGAACAGGCGCAACCGGATGTTTACGACAGCCGTTACGCGCGCTGGAACCTGATGGATTTGCCGATCGTACCGGAAAAATGGCGGCTGCAACCGCGGCCGTCAGTGACCAAACAGTTGAACGCGATCAAGCAGTTGCTCGGTAAAGCCACTGAAGTTATCCACGCAGGTGACCCGGACAGAGAAGGGCAACTGCTGGTGGATGAAGTGCTGGATTATCTGGATCTGCCCGCCGAAAAGCGCCAGCAGGTGCAACGTTGCCTGATAAACGATCTCAACCCGCAGGCGGTGGAACGTGCGATTTCGCGCCTTCGTGCGAATAGCGAGTTTATCCCGCTGTGCGTGTCCGCGCTGGCTCGCGCCCGTGCTGACTGGTTGTACGGCATCAACATGACGCGCGCTTACACCTTGCTGGGCCGCAACGCAGGCTATCAAGGCGTGTTGTCCGTGGGCCGCGTACAGACTCCGGTGTTGGGCCTGGTAGTGCGTCGCGATGAAGAGATTGAGAACTTCGTCGCGAAAGACTTCTTCGATGTAAAAGCGCACATCGTCACGCCTGCGGATGAGCGTTTCACCGCTATCTGGTTGCCAAGCGAGGCGTGCGAACCGTATCAGGATGAAGAAGGGCGTTTGTTGCATCGTCCGCTGGCCGATCATGTGGTTGCGCGTATTGCCGGGCAGCCTGCGATGGTCACCGGCTATAACGATAAACGGGAATCAGAACCGGCTCCGCTGCCGTTCTCGCTCTCGGCGTTGCAGATTGAAGCGGCGAAGCGCTTTGGTTTCAGTGCGCAGAACGTGCTGGATATCTGCCAGAAGCTGTATGAAACCCACAAACTGATCACCTATCCGCGTTCGGACAGCCGTTATCTGCCGGATGAACACTTTGCCGGACGGCAAGCCGTACTCAATGCCATCGGCATTCATGCACCGGATATGCTGCCGCAGCCCGTGGTTGACCCGGAAATTCGCAATCGCTGCTGGGATGATAAAAAGGTCGATGCGCACCACGCCATTATTCCGACGGCGCGTAGCTCTTCTGTTCGTCTGACGGATAACGAAGCGAAGGTGTACGAGTTAGTCGCCCGTCAGTATCTGATGCAATTCTGCCCGGATGCGGTGTTCCGCAAATGTCAGATTGACCTGGATATTGCCAACGGCAAGTTCGTCGCCAAAGCGCGTTTTCTGGCGGAAGCAGGCTGGCGCACGTTGCTGGGGAATAAAGAACGCGATGAAGAAAACGACGGCACGCCGTTGCCTGTAGTGGCGAAAGGCGACGAGCTATTGTGTGAAAAGGGCGAAGTGATAGAGCGTCAGACGCAGCCACCGCGCCACTTCACCGATGCGACGCTACTGTCGGCCATGACTGGTATCGCGCGCTTTGTGCAGGATAAAGATCTGAAGAAGATCCTGCGAGCCACAGACGGATTGGGCACAGAGGCGACGCGTGCGGGGATCATCGAACTGCTGTTCAAACGCGGTTTTCTGACTAAGAAAGGGCGTTATATCCACTCGTCGGACGCAGGAAGAGCGTTGATTCATTCGCTGCCGGAAATGGCGGCCCGGCCGGATATGACTGCGCACTGGGAATCCGTGCTGACGCAAATCAGCGAGAAACAGTGCCGCTATCAGGACTTCATGCAGCCACTTGTCGGCACGCTGTACGACTTGATTCAGCAGGCCCGAAGCACGCCGGTGAAGCAGTTCCGAGGCTTAATTGCGCCTGGCGGCGAGCAGCCGAAGAAGAAAACGTTCAGTAAGACGCGGAAGAAAAAACCTGCGGAGCCACAAGCACCGGCAGAGTTGTAAGAATGTCGGGTGGCGGCTACGCCTGACCCGACCTACGAGGTAAAAGCAAAACGGCAACTTTTGAGTTGCCGTTTTTAGTGTTTGCTCCCTCTCCCCGTGGGAGAGGGCCGGGGAGAGGGCATCAGGCCACTCCAGACCTACTCATTATGCAGGTCACCGGCACCGTCTTTTAAATCACACCCTGAGCCAGCATCGCATCAGCGACCTTCACAAAACCGGCAATGTTCGCGCCACGCACATAATGCGTTTGTTTGGCTTCGCCACCGTACTCCACGCACGCCTGATGAATATCCAGCATGATGTGGTGCAAGCGAGCATCAACCTTCTCTGCTTTCCAGCCCATACGCGCCGCGTTCTGCGCCATTTCAAGGCCTGAAGTCGCCACGCCGCCCGCATTCGCTGCTTTGCCAGGGGCAAACAGAACGCCCGCGTCGAGGAACAAATCCGTTGCGGCGATGGTGGTTGGCATATTGGCACCTTCAGCCACGGCTTTCACGCCGTTAGCGATAAGCGTGCGTGCCGCTTCCACGTCCAGTTCGTTCTGGGTCGCGCACGGCAGGGCGATATCAACAGGCACAGACCACGGCTGCTGGCCTTCCAGGTATTGCAGCCCGAACTCACGGGCGTAATCGGCAACCCGGCCATCGCGACTGGTTTTAATCTCTTCCAGACGGGCAAGTTTTTCAGGCGTGAAACCTGCTTCATCGACCACGGTACCGCTGGAATCAGAAGCCGTGACCACGCGAGCGCCCAACGCCATGGCTTTCTCAATCGCATATTGTGCCACGTTGCCTGAGCCAGACACTGCCACGCGCATACCTTCAAAGCCCAGCCCGTGGCGTTTGAGCATCGCATCAGTGAAATAGATAAGCCCGTAACCGGTGGCTTCCGGGCGAATCAGGCTGCCGCCAAACGACAGGCCCTTACCGGTAAACACACAAGCGGTGTTGTTAGATAGCTTTTTCATCATCCCGGTCATAAAGCCGACTTCGCGCGCGCCCACGCCGATATCACCAGCAGGAACGTCAGTGTCTGCGCCGAGGTGGCGATACAGTTCACTCATCAGTGCCTGGCAGAAGCGCATGATTTCGCCTTCGCTTTTGCCTTTCGGATCGAAATCACTGCCGCCTTTACCGCCGCCCATTGGCAGAGTGGTGAGGGCGTTTTTAAACGTCTGTTCAAAGCCGAGGAATTTCAGGATCGACAAGTTAACGGAAGGGTGGAAACGCATCCCGCCCTTATAAGGACCAATCGCCGAACTGAACTGCACACGCCAGGCGCGATTGACCTGCACCTGATTACGGTCGTCAACCCAGGTTACGCGGAACTGGATGATGCGTTCCGGCTCGACCAGACGCTCCAGCAGAGACATCTCACGGTAGCGAGGGTTGGCGTCAAGGAACGGCCAAAGTGTCGACATGACCTCGCGCACAGCCTGGGCAAATTCAGGTTGGTGCGGGTCACGTTGCTGTACGCGTTGCAGAAAGTTTTCCAGAGAGAGCGTCGATTCCATTACGATAAGTTCCTCTTATGGTGTTAACGGTATGATGTTGATGTAGTTGTTGTGTTTAAGGCGTTTTTTTCGACTATCCCCGCAGACGAGGCGGCAGGCAAGGAAAAATAGCGTGAAGAAGGGAAAATTTATAACCGGGCGTTTGTCATAACAAAAACCGATGAGAGCTAAAATTTAAGAAAAGCCCGGCCTGAGCCGATACTGTTATCTGAAACCCGAAAAAAGGAATGACGATGAAAAGAACTCTGATGGCTGGTTTGCTGGTGCTGATGGCGAGCGGCGTGCAGGCCGATCAGCGCATTCGTCCGGATGTCGAAGTGAATGTGCCCCCGGAAGTGTTCAGCAGCGGCGGACAGCGTGGGCAGCCTTGCAGCCAGTGCTGCATTTATGAGAACGCCAACTACTCGGAAGGCGCGGTCATCAAGGCCGAAGGGGTATTACTGCAGTGTCAGCGTGATGATAAAACCCTCAGCACGAATCCTCTGGTCTGGCGTCGCGTAAGGCAATAAAGGCTTCCAGCAGTGGTATGTCCGCAGGCGCGAGCGCATAGCCAAACGCCTGTTCCGGCTGCACCCATTCAAGCTGGCTGTGCTCGTGCGCGGTCAGCTCGCCGCTGAAGTCCGGCACATGCCAGGCGTGCAGATGAATAATGCGCCCGGACACTTCACGCTGGTGGCTGGCAACATACTCAGCAGGTAACGCTTCAATCCCCAGTTCTTCACGTAGCTCGCGAATTAACGCTTCGGGCTGCGTTTCACCCGTTTCAACTTTTCCGCCGGGAAACTCCCACATGCCTGGCTGGTCTGCATGAGGCGGACGCTGGGCCAGCAGAATTAATCCATTCCTTTCGAGAATGGCAGCGACGACATCAATCGTTTTCAGCATAGAGGTCAAGGTTCCTGGTGATGGCGTGCCATACTATCTCTGCCGTTGATAAATCTGAAGATCTGCAGGAGTGTTAGGGTGAAAAATCCTCAGCCATGGGTACCGCCGCTCAGCAAAATACCGGCTTCGCTGTCGCCTATCACCAGGATGCAAATAAAACATTATGGCGACGTGCTGTATCCCACACGCTGGTGGGGGCGCATGCCGCGTTTGTTCTGGCTGGTGGCGTTGTTTGTGGGCTGGCTGGAACGCAAAAAGGCACGTTTGTCGCCCGAACTGCGGGCAATGCTGATGACCCGAGTGTCGCAGCAGTGTCATTGTGCATTCTGCATTGACGCGAACACGCTGCGGCTGGCGCAACGCTGCGATGCGCTGGAGAAAGTGCAATCGGTCGCTCAGTGGCAAAACTCCCCGCTATTCAGTGAGGCCGAACGCGCCGCGTTGGCCTATGCCGATGCGATGACCGCCACGCCGCCCGTTATCAGTGAAGATCAAAAAAGTGCGCTCAAAAACTTCTATAACGACGAGCAGATTTGTGAAATGACTGCGCTGGTGGCTTTCCAGAATCTGTCTGCCCGATTTAACGCCGCGCTGGAGATTCCCTCTCAGGGATTATGCAGCAGTGAAAGGAACCCCCATGCTTGACCGTCATTTACATCCGCGCCTGAAACCGGCCCTCAATGACCTTGCTGCGAAGCTTGAGCAGCAGGGCATTTCGGCAGACGGTGTGACGCTAACAGGCTTTGCCATCGGCGTGCTGGCGCTACCGTTTCTGGCGTTAGGCTGGTATCTACCAGCGTTGGTGGCAATTTTGCTCAACCGCCTGCTGGACGGGCTGGATGGCGCGCTGGCTCGTCGCCGCGGGCTGGCAGATGCAGGTGGTTTTCTCGATATTTCGCTCGATTTTCTGTTTTACGCACTGGTACCGTTCGGGTTTATTCTCGCCGATCCTCAGGCGAACGCCGTGGCGGGTGGCTGGCTGCTGTTTGCGTTTATCGGCACTGGCAGCAGCTTTCTGGCCTTCGCCGCGCTGGCGGCAAAACATCAGATTGATAATCCGGGCTACGCGCACAAATCGTTTTACTATTTGGGGGGCTTAACGGAAGGGACGGAAACGATTTTACTCTTCGTACTGTGCTGCCTGTTCCCACAGTATTTTGCATGGCTGGCAGGGATTTTTGGCGCACTGTGTTGGCTGACGACGCTGACGAGGATCTGGAGTGGCTATCAGACGTTGAAGCAGGTTTGATTGATTGCCGGCGGCACTGACGCTTACCCAAATTGGCGCTGCCTGATGCCCTCACCCCGGCCCTCTCCCACAGGGCGAGGGAGCAAACACTAAAAACGGTAGCCTTAAAGCTACCGTTTTGCTTTTACCTCGTAGTCTCTGGCCCGCGCTCACCACGGCTAACCGGGTTTTTCGGGTTCTGGCTCCATTCATACCATCCGCCGTCATACACCGAAATGTTCTGCCAGCCCATGGCGCGGGCATACATGAACGTTTCGGAAGCACGCCAGCCGGTGCCGCAGTAGAAAGACACCTGTTGTGACGGCACAATATTCCACGCTTTCCACATCGCTGCGATGTCATCGGCAGTGCGCATGGTGCCATCCGGATTATGGAAATCTTCCATGTGCGTGGAGTCGCTGCCTGCGTGGCCCCAACGAGCGCCAGCAATCTCACCTTTTGGCTTGATGTAGCTGTAGCCGCTGGTGGTGCCAATAAATTCCGGCCAGGAACGTATGCTGACCAGCGATGCATCCTGACGATGCAGCAAGCCGCGAGCCTGTTGCTCGTTAAGCATCAACTGTGGCTTGCCTGGGATTGGCGCGCCGAAGTCCGGGGCGGGCGTGATGTTGCCAGGCATGCCGCGCTCAACAGGCAAACCGGCATCAGACCAGGTTTTCCAGCCGCCATCCAGCAGACGGACATCCTTCACGCCGGCATACAGCAGGATTTGCGCCACGCGGGCCGCCGCGTAAACATCACGTCCGTAAAGGATAACCGTGGTGTCATGGCGAATGCCTTGTTTTGCCATCAATGCTTTCAGCTTGTCGTCAGAGACTTTATTCCACAGCGGCTCGCTTTCCACCTCGTTGGTGTCGATGTAGCCGGCACCTGGAATGTGGCTCAGCAGATAAAGTTTTGGCGCGCCCCAGGCCGCTTCAAACACTTTCCAGTCGCCTTCTGGCGCGGCAGTGACCACCTTTTGCAGTTGCAAATCGTGCAGCCATTGTGGGTAAACCAGCTGTTCAAAGTGCGGCAGTTTTTGCAATCTTTCAGGCTGTTGTAAGGCATCGCTAAGCAGGGTGACGTGCGTCATTCCGGCTTTTTTCAGGCGAGCAGCAACGGCTTCGTTATCCTGGATTGCACCATACAGCGCGACAGGCGTGGCAGGCTGCAACTGGTGTTGTTTTATCCAGGCGGCCAGCTGTTCGTCGTTCATTGCTGAAAGCCAGGTTGCCGAAAGGTTGAGCGCAGAAGGTTCATGACCTTCACTGCCATTGAGTGCTTGCGGCCAGCCGTTGTAAAACGCGCTCAGGCGCGTATCAATGGCGACACCGTGTTGTTGTTGCAGTTCGCTTAGCGTCAAGGTCGAAGCCTTATCAGCAGCAAAGGAAGCAGAGGAAGACAGCCCGATCAGCAGGGCCAGCGCGGTCAGTTGAGAAACACGTTTCATCGAATTGCCCGACAGGAGTGAAATGAAGCGTCATTCTGAACCTCCGAATGGAGAAAATCCTTGCGCTGAAACAGATTAGCGCCAGCTTTCAAGTTGCAGACAACGGCCCTCTGGCGGGATATCTGCCATGTCGTGAGTGACCAGCACAGCGGGAATATTTTGCTGGTGAATCTGGCTAAAAACGAACGCGCGGAAGCTATCGCGAAGCGTTGCATCGAGGCCACTAAACGGCTCATCAAGCAGCAGGGCATCGGGCTGAGCTAACAGCGAGCGCAGCAACGCAACGCGGGCACGTTGTCCGCCTGAAAGTGTGGCAGGGTCGCGTGAGTAAAAACCATCTAATCCGGCACTTTCCAGTGCGGTCTCAACTTTTAGCCGCCGTTCCTGACGAGCGACCGACGACGGAAGGGCGAGCAGCAGGTTTTGCCCAACGTTGAAGTGATCGAACAGCAAAGCGTCCTGGAACAGAATGCCGACGCGCCGGGTTTCGGTTGGCAGCCCATCCAGGCGTTTATCGGCCAGCCAGAGTTCACCCGAAGCCTGAAAGGCTTCAGGCAACGCACCAACCATCCACGAAAAAAGGGTGGATTTTCCGCTGCCGGAATCGCCCATTAACGTCAGCACTTCGCCTTTCTCAACCTGGAAGTTTACGCCACGAAGTAACGGTGAGGAGCCGCAGGTCAGGGCCAGGTTTTTAACGATTAACATCAACGAAGTCCTTGTCGGTAATGGCCTGTCAGCCTGAGCAGCAAGGCGATCACCCCGAAAAAGAGGCCCGGCAGCAACAGTTGCCACAGCGCCTGAGTTGCCAGTAAAGGCGTGCTGCCGCTGCTGCTCAGCGCTACGGCGTCAGTGGTAAGCGTAGTGATTCGCCCGGCACCCAGCCAGACGGTCGGTAAATATTGCGCAATGCTCACCGAGAACCCGACCGCAACAGCGCTAAGAACAGGGCGCAGCAGAAGAGGGCATTTCACTACCCAGAAACAGCGCCATTGCCCCCAGCCGAGCGTGCGAGCGACGAGCAAAATTCGCGGGTCGAGTCTATGCCAGGCGGGATGCAGAATAAATAACGTCCACGGCACCACCCACAGCAAGTGCCCCCACAGAACGGTAAGGGCCTCGCCATCCTGCCAGCTCCATAATGCCAGCTGATATTGCCCGGCAACCAGCGGCAGCGCGGGTAACATCAGCGGAAGCCAGATCCATACTGTATAACGCTGTGGGCCATATTCAAGCCACAGCAAGCTGAGCATTGCCGCCAACAGTGAAGCACTGAGCGCCAGCCACAGGCTGTTGAACAGGCTGGTCATTGCGACACCATCCAGGCGGGAAAGCAGCGCGAGCGTCAAGACACAGAGTAAGCCAGAGAGCGGCAACAGCCACGCAAACACGCGACCAGCAAAGTCATAAGAAGCGGGGCGGCGAACGCCCTGAAAATCAGGAATGGTTCGACGAAACAGCCACCAGACCAGCATGGCAGCCAAAATTATCACCGCCAGGATTAATAGCAAAAGCAGACAAGCCAGCGTCCCTTGCGTTTGTTGCTGGGTATCACCCTGTGAGAGCCATTGCCAGGCAAGAACCGCCAGTGTCGGCGGGTTTCCTGGCCCAAGAATAATCGCCACATCTACCGCAGAAAGCGTCCAGGCTGTCGTTGCCAGCAGCACGATCCGCAGTTGTGGCATCAATTGCGGCAATACCAGCCAGGCCAGAATTTGCCAGCGCCCGTAACCTTGAGCGCGTAGCACCAGGCTTTGTTGCGTGAGCCGTTTGCCGCTGAGTAGGGCATAGAGCGTCCACAGTAAAAACACGCTCTCTTTGACCGCCAGCGTCAGGCCGAGCCCAATGCCATAGCGATCGATAAACGGCGTCAGCGTGGGGAACTGGTGAAACAGCCAGCCGCCTTCGGCAAAGAGCAACAGGGCGGCGGTGACAAAAGCAACATGCGGCACGGCGAGCAGCAGAGGAAGCTGCGAGGCAAGACGCTGCCAACGTTGCGAAGGCCAAAGCGCAGCGACCACGGATAATGCAATCAGCAACGCTCCAACCACGGCAATCAACGTAGAGACAAGCGTTGCAAGCAGTGCCTGTGGCAACTGCGTATCGTGAAGCAGCGTTTGCCAGTCAGCCAGCGAAAAGGCAGGTTGCGCAAGCTGGCTGAGTGCAGGCAACAACGGCAGATAAATCAGCGCCATTGTTGCCCACAGCAGGGAAATCAGTGCGTACCGTAACGGCGCAGCCATTCCTGCTCCAGCGCGTTAACCCAGGCGGCATGCGGTTCCGCTAATACCGCAGGCGTTTGTTCTGACGTGACTTCAGGCCAGGGCTCCGGAAGTTTTTGCATATCCAGCACTGTCGGGTCTCCCCAGAAAGCAGCATCCGCTTTGCGTTGTTGAGCCGCCGGGGAAAGCAGGAAATTAGCCACAACCTGTGCAGCCTGCGGGGAGCGGGCATTTGCCGGAATGGTGACGAAATGAACGTTGCCGATCATGCCTTTACGGAAGCCAAAGCTGTAGCTGTCTTTTGGCAATTCACCGCTAGCGACTTTTTGCGCAGCGTGCATGGGGTTGAACGTCAGAGAAAGCCGCAACGTACCGTTGGCAAGCATGGCATCCATTTTCGCCGGTGATGCCGGGAAATCGGTGCCTTTTCGCCAAAGTTGTGGATGCAGTTTATCCAGATACGCCCACAGCGGCGCAGTCACCTCGGCAAAGGTTTCAGCATTCGGCGGCAGCTTTAGTGCATCAGGCTGCGTGGTGAGCACCAGCAGAAGTTGTTCCAGAAACGCCGTTGCGGTGAAATCTGGTGGGCGAGGATAAGTCACCGTGCCGGGGTGAGCGGCAGCAAAACTGAGCAAATCAGCGGCGGAAAGCGGCGGCTGTGACGTTTGTTCGCGACGGGCGATAAACGTTAATTGTGCGCTTCCCCACGGTGATTCCGCGCCGTCAGTCGGCACGGAAAAATCTTCCCGAACTGGTTTTTGCACATCAACGTACCGCCAGTTTGGTAGCTGTTCGGCCCAGCCTGTTTTCAGCAAATCTGCCTCTTTCAGGGTACGGAAGTTTTCCCCGTTCACCCACAGCAAATCGACCGAACCGTTGTGCGTACGGCCTGCTTTCGCTTCTGTCTGAATGCGCTTTACCGTATCGGCCGCGTCGGCAATATGCACGATACGCAAAGTGATATCGTAATCGCGTTTCACTTCCCCACTGACCCAGTCGAGATAGCGGTTCACCGCCGGATCGCCGCCCCAGGCATTAAACCAGACGGTTTGCCCGCGCGCCTGTGCTTCGGTTTGCTGCCACGAGGTATTGGCGAGTAATGGGCTGCTGGCAAGCAACCCGGCGAAAAAGATCCCATAACGCACACGGCGCATACGTACTCCTTTAACGATGAAGAAAGTGGCCCAGCAGACGGCGAGAAATCAACGGCAACAGGCCAATCAGAGCGAATGCGAAAAGCATTCCTCCGGAGAGAATATCGGCCAGCGAGTGTAGCTGACTTAACTGACGGCCTGCATTGAGATAAATCAGCGTCGCGGGCAGCATGCCTAACTGGCTGACCCACCAATAGCGCCACAGACTTAATCGCGTGACACCGGCCAACAGGTTCACCAAAAAGAACGGAAACAGCGGCATCATCCGCAGCGCAAAAAGATAAAACGCACCATCGCGAGCAATGCCGTCATTCACTCTGCGCATTTGAGCGGGAAAGCGCTGACTGACCCAATCGGCCAGAAGGTAACGGCTGACGAGCATCGCCAGCAACGCACCTGTTGTGGAGGCGAAAGAGACAATCACGACCGCCAACCAAAACGGCAACACAGCGCCGCCGAGCAGAGTAATAAGCGTAGCGCCTGGAATGGACAACGCGGTGACCAGCACATAAATCAGGAAGTAAGCGACACAAGCAAGTTGAGGATGCGCGTGATACCAGCTGACGGAAGTAGCGTGAGACTGCTGCACGGCGCTTAATGAAAGCCAATCGCGTGGCAGCCAGACTAAAACAGCAACAATAAAGGCTGCCAGCAACGCCAGCAGCCCCAGTTTACGTGTATTCACTTTGGCGGATTACCTGAGCTTAGCCCTTAAAGGTCGCCCAGACCGGTGCGTGATCCGACGGTTTTTCCATACTGCGGATCTCGTAATCGATGCCGGTTTCGATGCAGTGCGGTGCCAGCCCCTGGCTTGCCAGCAGCAGGTCTATGCGCAGACCACGGTTGTCGTCGAAGCCTTTGGAACGGTAGTCAAACCACGAGAATTTGTCCTGCGTTTCCGGGTTCGCGTGACGGAAGGTGTCCACCAGACCCCAGCCGAGCAGGCGCTCCATCCACTCACGTTCTTCCGGCAAGAACGAGCATTTGCCGGTGCGCAGCCAGCGCTTACGGCTGTCTTCACCAATGCCAATATCCAAATCCGTCGGGCTGATGTTCATATCGCCCATGATCAGCACCGGGTTCTCTTTTTTCAGTTCGCCCGTCAGATAGTCCTGCAAATCCTGATAAAACCTGGTTTTTGCAGGGAACTTCACAGGATGGTCGCGGCTTTCGCCCTGCGGAAAGTAGCCGTTAATCACGGTGAGATTGCCAAATTGGGAAGGCACTTCCGCCATGATGATGCGACGCTGCGCTTCTTCATCATCGCCCGGAAAACCACGGCGCACGGCGATCGGCGTCTCTTTGGTTAACAGCGCCACGCCGTAATGACCTTTTTGCCCGTGATAAAAGACGTTGTACCCGAGTTTGGCGACATCTTCGAGCGGGAACATGTCGTCGTGAACTTTGGTCTCCTGAAGGCCAATCACGTCAGGTTGATGCTTTTCAACGATCGCTTCCAGCTGATGAGGACGGGCGCGCAGGCCGTTGATATTAAAAGAGACAAATTTCATAGTCGCAGCCACTTTGCAGGGTGAATGATGCAGGGATGTTAGCAGAATTTCTGGCGGCTGGCTTTATGCGGTGTGTTTTGTCGGGCGAAGAGAAGCAGGAAGAGAATGTTGCACTTAACTTCCCGCTCATGGGGTGAGGCTGAGGCGCTTACCGGCAGGATGTTATATGCTGGCCCGAACCTTTGCACAGGGTATAACCATGATAATAGTAGAGAAATCAGATCCTCTCAGTTCAGAATCTCAGCGTTTAATCGATATGCTGTCATCTGAACTTGCCGCGATAACGGGTGATACCGGCAAAAGCAATTTCACCGTCGACGCAATGAAGGAAGACAAGTCGTTATGGGTGCTGGCAAGGAATGCGCAAGGCGATGCGATAGGGTGTGGCGCTATCCGGCCGTTAACGGAAAACATCGCCGAGCTTAAAAGGATGTATTCAGACCGAAGCGTGCCTGGTGTTGGCAAAGCGTTGCTCACCTTTCTGGAAACCTCAGCCAGCGAAATGGGATACAGCGAGCTCTGGCTAGAAACCCGATGCATCAACCACAGGGCTGTCAATTTTTACGAAAAGAATGGGTATGCCCGTATTGAAAATTATGGCCCTTATATTGGCAGGGAAGAAGCTGTGTGTTTTGCAAAGGGGCTGTGCTAATTGCGGTAGTGGGGGGTTATTGTTCGGAGTTGATGGGGGGCTGGGTCCGCTATGAGCGAACAACGGACACCGTGGTTGCTGTTACTTGGCCGATATTGATTGGTATATTTTTGACAGTCTGCAGAATGCTTCCTTAGGTTCCCATGGCGGCATTTCTCTACCTTTCGATTCGTTAGCTGGATATGTCTTGACCAGAGAGAAGCTCATCATATCCAAATCCCTGGCTCCTTCACCATGAGGGAAGATTGGGAACGAGAAAACGTAGATGAAAACGCCCTCAACTTCGGCTTCGGGGCCACTGAGCAAACTAAGCTGTTCCTCTATGTAATCTGCCTGTTCACGCTCGCTGCGAGTGGGTACGATGTTATTGGTAAAAATGCCTGAACCATCAGGATTAGTGCCCAGTAAATTCATGAAGCCACCTGCCCCAAGCTTGCCGGCACCTTCATAGGCGCAAGACCCGACCTCCATAATGACCAGAGGTTTATTCAGGCGGTAGTGCTCCAGCATACTCACGTACTCTTCAGCTGATTCACCGGCGCGATAATGATCGATACCAACAATATCGAACTGACTCCATTCGACTTGTTCCCACATGCCTTGTGAATAGGTTACTTTGCCTCGATATGCTGAACGTACACCCTGCATGATCTGCTTGAGAGTGTCATTGAAAAGCGCAATTCTCTCGCGGATCTTGTCGTCATAAACACCTGTCTGTCTCGCGGTTATCATTTCAATGACACCTTCGGTGCGCTCGATAACCGAATCGCCGTCCAGGATGCCCTCATTGAACAAAGACATTTCACAACCCGCCACGAAGACGAGATTTATTCCTTCCTGACGAAGTAATTCGGCAGCGCTGGCGGCTTCAGCGAAATAGGCGGGTAGTTCGTTGACAGGAACATTCATCTTCCAGGGATTAAAGAATACGGTTAATCCTTCCTGGTGTGCGATACGCGTGGCGGACACCAGACGATCAATGTCTTCACCTTCGATTCGAATGGCATTCGCATGTAATTGCGTGGCAATCGCTTTGATATCATGGGCAACCAGTTCAGGGTTGAATGAAGGCACTGAAAGTGGGGAGTTGGCGGTAAATCTCAGGCCAACATCGTAGATAACACCACGATACTTCATTGATACGGTTCCTTTTGCATAGGTATAACTGGCTAAAGGTGCAAGTGTAGTCAGGGCTACTGTGGCTGAGGCGATTTTGATAAAAGTTCTGCGTTGCATAGTGCCTGCCGTACAGAGAAAGTGATCTGCTCCGTATTGATTAACATATATTGTTATCTAACCTCTTATTTGACTACGACGCTGTTCAATACAGGGGGCATTGAACCCAAAACCGAAATGGACGCCCAGCTATCTGCAAGACGTCCAATTCTTTGGAGGTTTCTGATTTAAGCGTTGTCAGACATGGTCAATATGAGCTTACACGCACTGCAAATTCCTTGCGGGCACTTAACCATGCGAGAAAAGCCAGGCCGAGCGCGATAAACGACAGAAGGGCCCCAGACCAGTTTGGCGAGACCAGACCGAATCCGGCAGCTATGGTGGCTCCTCCTACCCAAGCACCAAGCGCATTACCCAGATTAAACATACCAATATTAACGGAAGATGCCATTGTAGGTGCTCCTGCATGGCTGGCACGATCCATAACCAGTTTCTGAATGGGAGAGACGGTCGCAAAACCAAACGCTGCCATGAGGAAAATGGAAACACCGGCGACCAGCTTATTTTCTACACCGATCCAGAAAATAAGTAGCACTATACCCTGAGCAGCGAGAGTGACAAAAAGCGTACCAAATAGCGAACGGTCAGCGAAATGTCCTCCCATCCAGTTACCGACGGCAAGACCCAGCCCAAACAGAACCATGAGCCAAGCCACACCTGAGTCAGAGAAACCTGCGACCCCGGTCATCATTGGTGCGATATAGGTGATTGATGTAAAAAAGGCCGCCGGGCCGAAGACAGTAATTCCCATAACCAGCAGAACTTGTGGGTCAATAAAGGCGCGCATTTCGGTACTTAAAGCGATAGGTTTGCCCTTTTCAAGATGGGGAATGAGCGAGGCAATAGCCGAGATCGTAAACAAACCTATGCCTGCAATAACCCAAAAGACCAGACGCCAGCTGAACGCCTGAGCCAGCCAGGTTCCCAACGGTACGCCAACCAGATTAGCCACGGTCAACCCCGTAAACATAAACGCAATGGCGCTTGCCTGGCGACCCGGCGCAACCAGTGATGCTGCGATAATCGACCCGATACCAAAGAAGGCACCATGATTAAAGGAGGTAATGACACGGCCCACGATGGCCACTGATAATGTGGGTGCCAAAGCTGTAATGACGTTGCCAAGGGTGAAAATAATGGCCAGCGCTATCAGCATGGCTTTTCGCGGTATCCTTGCGCCCAGCACTGTCATAAGCGGTGCGCCAACGAAAACACCCAGAGCGTAGGATGTGGCCATTGTCCCGGCTGACGGGATACTGACGCCAAAGTCAGTTGCTATCTGCGGAAGAATACCGGCAATCACGAACTCTGTCAGACCTATACCAAATGCGCCAGTGGCTAGCGCGAATAGTGCGATGGGCATTGAAACTCCAAATTGTGTGCTTAACTGAATTTAATTAGGTAAAATTGATTATATTCATATTTATATTCAGTTCTGGAGCCCTTGTGAGTGCATTAGATAAAGAAACAGATAGCATTCGGCAGTTAAAGCACAAACCTGCAAATCTTGATGCAATTGACCGAAAAATATTAAGTGCTCTGGCAGAGGATGCTGGCCGCAGTTATACCGAGTTAAGCGAAATCGTTAATTTATCAGCTCCGGCTGTCCATGACCGGGTAAAGCGGTTGAAACGTGATGGAGTCATTAAGGGTACTGTGGCGATACTTGATGGTTGTAAGCTTGGCAGAACGCTGTTGACGTTTCTTGTCGTAGACACAAGTAGTTATCATGCAACGCGAGCGCTTCTGCAGTTTACCAGCCGCAGGGAGGTTGAAGAGCTTCATACCGTTGCAGGTGACGGTTGTGTTCTGATCAAGGTTCGGGCAGCTGATACCGAGTCGCTTGAAAACTTTTTAATGGAGATCCAGAGTGTGGATGGAGTGAGATCGGTTCGTAGTTATATTGCACTCTCCACATTTCTGGAACGTGGCCCGTCCCCTGATTAGCGGGAAAATTGTGGGGAGCAAATGTTGGAACGTTGAGCTTTAGCCTACTTGACCAAAATAAAACCCTCCAGCAATTTCCGCTTTTGGCACTAAGTCGCCCGACAAGAAGCCTAGGGGGCGTTCTCAGCGATGACCAGCGTTCCCCAAACCCCAACTAACCCACCACAGCAGAATTTCAAGCCCAGCAACCTTTATGCTTATACTGTCCCCCAATGTCGTGGCGAAGGCCAGCTAACCAGCCTGATAAAGGATGCACGGTGCTTAAAGAGAACTTCAACGAACTGCAGATTTTTTTGGTGGTGGCCAGAGAGCGGAGTTTCACCAGGGCGGCTAGCAAACTGGGTGTGTCTCAGTCTGCGCTTAGCCATGCGGTTAAGGCACTGGAGGAGCGTTTGAACCTGCGCTTGCTGACCCGCACCACGCGAAGTGTGGCGCCGACAGAAGCCGGGGAGCGGATCATGGCTTGTCTGGAACCGCGCATTGCCGATCTTGAGCAGGAGCTTGAAGCGCTGTTGCAGATGAACGGCAACGCTTCCGGGAACATTCGTTTATCCGCTGGTGAGCACTCCGCTCGCAGTTTGGTGTGGCCGAAGCTAAAACCTTTTCTGAAACAGTACCCGCAAATCAACGTTGAGCTGATTGCCGATAACGGCTTTGTCGATATTGTCGAAGGGCGTTTCGATGCAGGCGTTCGCCTTGGCGAGAGTGTTGATAAAGACATGATTGCGGTAAAAATTGGGCCGGATATGCGAATGGTGGTGGTCGGTTCGCCGGACTATTTTGCTGAGAATCCTGCGCCTGTTACGCCGCATGATCTTCAGCATCATCGCTGCATCAATATGCGTTTACCGACGGCGGGCGGGCTTTATCACTGGGAGTTTGAACGTGAGGGCAAACCGCTGCGCGTGCGGGTGGAAGGGCAGTTAACGCTGAATTTACTGTCAGAAAGAATTGATGCGGTACTGTCAGGTTTTGGCCTGGCGAGCGTGCCGGAAGATACAGTCACGGAGCACCTAAAAAGCGGGGAACTGGTGCAAGTGCTGGACGAGTGGTGCCCGACGTTCCCCGGTTACTATCTTTATTACCCAAGCCGCAAACAGCATCCGGCTGCATTTGCCCTGCTGATTGAGGCCTTACGTCATACGGAATAACGGGTTTATAGCGAACCATAAACCCGTCAGAAGTTAGCGACCGACCCGCGCCTGCATGGCCGCCGGGTAACGCTCTCCGACCACTTTCACGCTTTCCAGCGCCTGAGTAATGCGACGCAACTCATCCTGAGTAAAGCTGATGTGGGTTGCTCCCAGGTTTTCATCCAGACGGTGAAGCTTGGTGGTACCTGGAATCGGCACAATCCATGGTTTTTGTGCCAGCAGCCAGGCCAGCGCGATTTGCGCCGGCGTCACGCCTTTCTCTGCGGCAATCTCGCCCAGTAGCGCAACCAGTTTCTCATTCGCCTCAATGGCTTCGGCAGCAAAACGTGGCACTTTGCTACGGAAGTCATCCGCGCCGAACGTGGTGCCAGAGGTAATCGCGCCGGTTAAGAAGCCTTTGCCTAATGGGCTGAAGGGCACGAAGCCAATCCCCAGCTCTTCAAGCAAGGGCAGAATGTCCTGCTCAGGCTCGCGCCACCACATCGAGTATTCGCTTTGCAACGCTGTGACAGGCTGAACGGCGTGAGCCCGACGAATCGTCTGTGCGCCAGCCTCAGACAGGCCGAAGTGTTTCACTTTGCCTTCGTCGATAAGTTGCTTCACCGTTCCGGCAACATCTTCAATCGGCACGTCCGGGTCGACGCGGTGTTGGTACAGCAGGTCAATCACGTCCGTTTTCAGGCGGCGCAATGAGCCTTCCACCGCTTCACGAATATGTTCCGGACGGCTGTTAAGGATCTGCTGTTTATTGTCATCCCCGAAGGTAAAGCCAAACTTAGTGGCAATCACCACGCGATCACGAAACGGTTTTAACGCTTCGCCGACAACCTCTTCATTGAGATATGGGCCATACACTTCAGCGGTATCAAAGAACGTCACGCCGCGTTCGACCGCGGAGCGGATAAGTTCGACGGCCTGACGGGTATCTGTTGCCGGGCCGTAGCCGAAGCTGAGCCCCATACAGCCCAGGCCTAAAGCGGAGACTTCAAGGCCAGATTGGCCGAGAACACGTTTTTGCATTTGATTGCCTCTTAAGTTGCGGATCACACGTCAAGCTTGCGGCCGGTCAGCCATTCCACTTTGGTAGGATCACGGTGATCGAAGAATGCGCTGGTGGCGGTATCAAGGGCGGTAATGTGCAGCATTTCGTCCGGCGTGAGCTCGAAATCGAGGATGTCGATGTTCTCTTCCATTCGCGCTTTGCGGACGGTTTTCGCCAGCGACACAATGCCGCGCTGGAATATCCAGCGCAGAACAACCTGGCCCACGCTTTTGCCGTATTTCTTACCGATGGCTGTTAACACGGGATGTTCGAACAGGCCGTTTTTCCCTTCGGCAAACGGTGCCCAGGCTTCAGGCTGAATACCCCGGCTTTGCATCCACGGCACGGCCTGCAATTGCTGATTAAAAGGGTTCACTTCTATTTGATTCACCGCTGGCGTAAGGGTGTTGAAAGCGATCAAATCGGCCAGGCGGTCGGGGTGAAAATTACTCACGCCAATCGCGCGAATTTTCCCCGCCTGCTGGAGTTCTTCCATTGCACGCCATGCGCCATGGACATCACCGTAAGGCTGGTGAATCAAATAAAGGTCGACATAATCCAGCTGCAGGCGATTGAGCGAGCGCTCGAACTGTGCTTTCGCACCCTCATAATGGGTGTCCTGAAGCCACAGCTTGGTGGTGACGAACAGCTCATCGCGTGCCAGCCCGCTTTGTTTCAGCGCATTGCCGACCTGGGTTTCATTCTGATAAGACGCCGCCGTATCAATCAGGCGATAGCCGGTTTCGATGGCCTCAATCACCGCCCGCTCGCATTCGGCGGCGTCTGTCATCTGAAACACACCAAAACCCAGCAGGGGCATGTAAACACCGTTATTCAGGGTAACTGTTTGCATAGCGTAATCCTTCTTTGGGAATGCAGAGAGCTTAACGCAGAGCGATTAATACGATTAGAGGGAGTAATTCGCTAAGGTTAATCAGAATGATTCATGAATGAGGCAGGCTGTGAACGGCGCCACAGCCTGTGAGGCTATTGCTGATCAGCAGAAAGAGGGCTTAAGCGAGAGAGGATTGTCGGTAAAAATTCGGCTACGGTGGGGTGGACGGGCAGCGCCTGAAGCATTAACCGATAGCTCGCGCCCGTCGCCATGTAATTGGTAATAACCGCAATAATTTCGTCGCCGCCGATGCCCAGAAACGTGGCACCGAGAAAGCGTTCACTTTCGGCATCAACAATCAGGCGGATAATCCCGGCCGTTTCACTTTCTTCTTTGGCCCGGCTGACATCCGCCATGCGGAAGTTAGCCACCAGAATTTGCCTGCCGTCAGCGACCAGTTTTTTGGCCTGCTCGAGCGTAATGCCGGTGCGCCCGAGCGGTGGGTCGGTAAACATGGCATACGAAATCACACGCTGATCAGCGTCCTGCCACTGGCCTACGGGCGTTTGGCCTTCGATTTCTGCCGACACAATCTGGTAGTCGTGATAGCTGGTGTGGGTAAAAGCGCCGCGCCCGTTGATGTCGCCGAGCGCTTTTATCCCCGGCACGTTGGTATTGAAGTGTGCATCCGTGCGGATAAATCCACGCGAATCCGTTTCGACACCCACTGCGGCAAGATTAAGTCTGTCAGAATTTGGTACACGCCCTGTGGCAAACAGAATGTGGCTGCCGGTAAGCGCTGAGCCATCACTGAGCGTGGCTTTTATGCCGCCATTCTCAGAAGAAAGGCCAGTGACGGAGGCATTAAAATGAAAGGTGATGCCTTCCGCAGATAACACGTCAGCGATGGCTTCGCTCACATCGTTATCTTCCCTCTCGGCCACTCGTCCAGCGCGATGAATAATGGTCACTTCAGCGCCCAAGCGGCGATAAATTTGCCCAAGTTCCAGCCCGATATAGCTGGCACCGACAATCAGCAGATGCGAAGGGCAGGTTTCCAGCGCCAGCAGGCTGGCATTGTCCAGCCAGGGCACGCTGTCGATGCCCGGTAGGGTTGGAACAAACGCGCGAGTGCCGGTATTAAGATAAACCTGTGCCGCACTTAACGTTTCACCGTTCACTTCCAGCAGAAAACGCTCGCCATCGCGACCCTTAAAGCTGCCCCAACCGTGGAACATGTCCAGATTTTTCGTGCCTTCCAGCCACTGCGTCAAACCTGTTCGTGAGCATTCAACGCGTTCGCGCATCCGCTTAATCGCAGCTGAAAAGTCCACGTCTACGTTCCCTATGTTCACGCCAAATTCTGCGGCATGGCGCGCCAGATGAGCAATGCGGGCAGATTTACGCAGGGTTTTGGTCGGCGTACAGCCAAAATTTACGCAGGTGCCGCCATAGAAATTGCCTTCGATAATGGCCACATGTTGTCCACGCGAAGCCAGTTCCACCGCCAGTGACGGAGCGGCCTGGCCTGCGCCTATCAGCACAGAATCATAATGACGCATAAGGTTCCTCGGTTGTCAGGCTGTTTTGCACACTGATTGAGCGTAGTGCAGGGCGATCACCCTGACAAACCCACAGAGAAATGCGCTTTTTTGGCGCATTGTGCTCCGTTTTAGTGCGCAGGTTGACGATAAATCTCGCAGGCGATCACAGATCGTGAATTAAGTTTTACTAATGCATAACGTTGCGATTATTAATGCTGCTAATGGCGCTTTGTCTCGTATTTATTCACTTTTTATGCATTTGATATGAATAGCGTTAGGTTGTAAGTCATTGATATTTTGTTGTCCACTTCCGTTTATGCAGTTTTGTCGCTGGCTGGCACGATGCCTGCAATATACATTTACAGCACAAACACTCATTTTCATTAACATCACAATAACTTTATTTTTACCGGAAGAGGTTGCTATGAATCAGTCAGTATCGCGTGGAAATTTTGACGATTGGATGATGCCGGTTTACGCCCCGGCGCCTTTTATTCCGGTACGTGGGGAAGGCTCGCGCCTGTGGGATCAGCAGGGCAAAGAGTATATTGATTTTGCAGGTGGTATTGCTGTGAACGCACTTGGGCATGCGCACCCGGTGATGGTACGCGCGTTGACTGAACAGGCTGGCAAATTTTGGCACACCGGGAATGGCTACACCAACGAACCTGTGCTGAAGCTGGCAAAACAACTGATTGATGCCACCTTCGCCGAGAAAGTGTTTTTCTGTAACTCCGGGGCCGAAGCCAACGAAGCGGCGCTGAAGCTGGCGCGTAAATATGCTCATGACAAATTTGGCCCGCAGAAAAGCGGCATCGTGGCGTTCAAAAATGCGTTCCACGGCCGCACGCTGTTTACCGTCAGTGCGGGCGGGCAGCCTTCTTATTCTCAGGATTTTGCGCCGTTGCCGCCGCAAATCCAGCATGCGATTTACAACGACATCGACTCTGCGCGTGCGCTGATTAACGACGATACCTGCGCGGTGATCGTCGAGCCGATTCAGGGTGAAGGCGGTGTGGTACCTGCAACACCAGCTTTCCTGCAAGAACTGCGTGCTTTGTGCGACAAACATAATGCGCTGCTGATCTTCGATGAAGTGCAGACGGGTGTAGGCCGCACGGGCGAACTGTATGCCTATATGCGTTACAGTGTCACGCCTGATGTGTTGTCTACCGCCAAAGCGCTGGGCGGCGGTTTCCCGATTGGCGCACTGTTAACACGCAATGAATTTGCCAGCGTGATGACTGTTGGCACTCATGGCACCACGTATGGCGGTAACCCGCTGGCGTGCGCGGTGGCAAACGAAGTGCTGGCGACGATCAACACTCATGACGTTCTGAACGGGGTGAAACAACGCCACCAGTGGTTCGCCGAGCGTCTGACCGCCATTAATAACAAAGTCGGCCTGTTCGACGAAATTCGCGGCATGGGGCTGTTGATCGGCTGTGTATTGAAGGCCGAATACGCCGGGAAAGCGAAACAAATTAGCCAGCTTGCCGCCGAACACGGCCTGATGGTGTTGATCGCCGGGGCCAACGTGGTGCGTTTCGCGCCAGCGCTGATCATCAGTGAAGAAGAAGTGAATGCGGGCCTCGACCGCTTCGCCAAAACCTGCGAAAGCTTTGTCGCTGGGGTGACATCATGATGGTCATCCGCCCGGTCGGACGTGAGGATTTGTCCGGCCTGATGGCTCTGGCAGGGAAAACCGGCGGCGGCCTGACGTCGCTGCCAGTGGATGAGGCCACGCTCTCGGCACGTATTGAACGCTCGATTAACACCTGGAACGGCAGCCTGGAAAAAGGCGATCAGGGCTATGTTTTTGTGCTGGAAGATACCTCAACCGGCAGCGTGGCGGGCATTTGCGCCATTGAAGTGGCGGTGGGATTGCACGATCCCTGGTACAACTACCGCGTCGGTACGCTGGTGCATGCGTCAAAAGAACTGAATGTTTATAACGCACTGCCGACGCTGTTTCTGAGTAACGATCACACCGGCAGCAGCGAGCTCTGCACGTTGTTTCTCGACCCGGCGTGGCGTAAAGAAGGCAACGGGTATCTGCTGTCGAAATCCCGTTTCCTGTTTATGGCGGCCTTCCGCGATCGCTTTAACGACAAAGTGGTGGCCGAGATGCGCGGCGTTATCGACGACCATGGCTATTCGCCGTTCTGGGAAAGCCTGGGCCAGCGCTTCTTCTCCATGCCGTTTGCCCGTGCCGATTACCTGTGTGGCACAGGGCAAAAAGCGTTTATCGCTGAACTGATGCCGAAGCATCCGATCTACACCGATTTCCTGACGCCGGAAGCGCGAGCGGTGATTGGTGAAGTCCACCCGCAAACCGCGCCAGCGCGTGCGGTGCTGGAAAAAGAGGGCTTCCGCTATCGCAACTATGTCGACATTTTCGACGGCGGGCCAACGCTTGAGTGCGATGTCGACCGCGTGCGGGCCATCCGTAAAAGTCGCCTGGTGGAAGTGGGCGAAGGCCAGCCTGCGCCAGGTGAGTTGCCGACCTGCCTGGTGGCAAATGAACAATACGGCAACTTCCGTGCGATGCTGGTTCAGGCCGATCCCCACACTGAAAAACTGCTGTTAAGCGCCAAACAATTAGATGCCCTGAAGTGCCACGCGGGCGACCGTGTCCGGCTGGTGCGTCTTTGCCCGGAGGAGAAAAAAGCATGAGTTTATGGATCAATGGCGACTGGGTCACCGGGCGTGCTGAAGCCCGCAGCAAAAACAATCCTGTCACCCACGAAGCGGTGTGGCGCGGTAACGACGCCGACGCGGAACAAGTCGCGCAAGCCGTGCGAGCAGCACGCAGCGCCTTTGCTGGCTGGGCAAAACAGCCTTTCAGCGCTCGTCAGGCGATTGCCGAGAAATTTGCCGGTTTGCTGGAAGCCAATAAAGAAACGCTGACAGAAATCATTGCCCGCGAAACCGGTAAACCGCGCTGGGAAGCGGCGACAGAAATTGGCGCGATGATCAACAAAATCGCCATTTCCGTGAAGGCTTATCACAGCCGCACCGGCGAGCAGGAAACCGCGATGCCGGATGGCGCGGCAACGCTGCGTCACCGTCCTCATGGCGTGCTGGCGGTGTTTGGCCCTTACAACTTCCCGGGGCATTTGCCTAACGGCCATATCGTGCCTGCGCTGCTGGCGGGGAACACTGTGGTGTTCAAGCCGAGCGAATTAACGCCGATGAGCGGTGAGGCCGTAGTGAAACTGTGGGAGCAAGCCGGTTTGCCTGCGGGCGTACTGAACCTGGTGCAGGGCGGTCGCGCTGTGGGTGAAGCGCTCAGCGGACAAAGCGACCTCGACGGCTTGCTGTTTACCGGCAGCTCAAATACGGGCTTTACGCTGCACCGTCAACTGGCCGGACAGCCACAAAAAATCCTGGCGCTGGAAATGGGCGGCAATAACCCGCTGATCGTCGATGAGCCGCAGGATATCGATGCGGCGGTGCATCTGACCATTCAGTCGGCGTTTATTACCGCCGGGCAGCGTTGTACCTGTGCGCGGCGTCTGCTGGTGAAACGTGGCGAAGTGGGCGATGCCTTCCTTAACCGTCTGGTGGAAGTCAGTCGCCGTATTATTCCAGGCAGCTGGAATGCAGAACCTCAGCCGTTTATCGGCGGGCTGGTCTCAGAACAGGCGGCGAAAAATGTACGCAGCGCGTGGGAACAGCATGTGGCGAATGGCGCGGTCACGCTGCTGGAACCGCGCTTGCTGGAAGCAGGGACCTCATTAGTCACGCCGGGTATCCTGGACATGAGCAAGGCGACAAACGTGGCGGATGAAGAAGTGTTCGGCCCGCTGCTTTGCGTGTGGCGCTATGAAAGCTTTGACGAGGCCATCGCGATGGCGAATAACACTCGTTACGGCCTGTCCTGTGGGCTGATTTCCGCTGAGCGCGAAAAATTTGATCAGCTGCTGCTGGAAGCGCGCGCCGGGATCGTCAACTGGAACAAACCGCTGACGGGCGCAGCCAGTACCGCACCGTTTGGCGGCGTGGGCGCTTCGGGTAACCACAAACCAGGCGCATGGTATGCCGCGGATTATTGTGCATGGCCGATGGCGAGCCTTGAATCTGCGGCGTTGACGCTGCCGGGCTCGCTCAATCCTGGGCTGGATTTTTCCTCTGAGGTGTCATCATGAAAGCCTGGGAAGTGAATTTTGATGGTCTGCCTGGCTTAACGCACCATTACGCCGGGCTGTCGTTCGGCAATGAAGCATCGACAAAACACCGTTTTCGCGTCTCTAACCCGCAGCTGGCGGCGAAACAGGGCTTGCTGAAAATGAAAGCGCTGGCTGATTCAGGCTATCAGCAAGCCGTTCTGCCGCCGCAGGAACGCCCGAATGTGCCGCTTTTACGCCAGATTGGCTTTAGCGGCAGCGATGAGCAAGTGGTCGAGAAAGCCGCCACACAGGCACCACAACTGCTTTCCGCCGTGAGCTCAGCCTCGTCGATGTGGGTGGCGAATGCGGCGACAGTCTGCCCGTCAGCCGATGCGCTGGACGGTAAAGTGCATTTGACGGTCGCTAACCTGAACAACAAATTCCACCGTGCCAGCGAAGCGCCAACCACTAAAGCGGTGCTACGCGCGATTTTCGCCAATGAGCAAAACTTCGCGGTGCATGGCGCTTTGCCGCAGGTGGCGATGTTTGGTGATGAAGGCGCAGCCAACCATAACCGTCTTGGCGGTGAATACGGTCAGCCTGGCGTGCAGCTGTTTGTGTATGGGCGCGAAGAGGGCGGTCATCAGCAACCGCAGCGTTATCCTGCTCGTCAGACCCTTGAAGCCAGCCAGGCAGTAGCGCGGCTGAATCAGGTGAACCCTCAGCAGCTGATCTTCGCCCAGCAAAACCCGGCGGTTATCGATCAGGGCGTATTTCATAACGATGTGATTGCGGTCAGCAACCGTCAGGTGCTGTTCTGTCACCAGCAGGCTTTCCTGAATCAGCCGCAGCTGTATGCTCAGTTGCGTGAACGCGTCCCAGGCTTTACCCCTGTGGAAGTACCGACCGCGCGGGTTTCCGTGGACGATGCCGTCGCGACGTATCTGTTCAACAGTCAGTTACTAAGCAAGCCGGATGGCAGCATGATGCTGGTGCTGCCGAAAGAGTCACAGGAACACCCGGGCGTTTGGTCGTATCTCAACGACGTGCTGGCGCAGGATAACCCCATCAACGAGCTGAAAGTCTTCGACCTGCGCGAAAGCATGGCGAATGGCGGCGGCCCGGCCTGTCTGCGGCTGCGAGTGGTGCTGAACGAGCAGGAGCTGAAGGCAGTGAATCCGGCGGTGCTGATGAATGACTCGCTGTTCGACACGCTGAATACCTGGGTGGATAAATACTACCGTGACCGCCTGATTCAAGCCGATCTCGCTGATCCGCAACTGCTGCGCGAAGGCCGGGAAGCGCTGGACACACTCACGCAAATTCTTGGTCTGGGCTCGGTTTATCCGTTCCAGCAGTAAAGGAGGCACCATGCAGTCGTTTCTGGCGCTGACGCTGACCGGCGAAAAGCCGCAGCAAACCCGCGGCGAGACAGCGCAATTCCACTGGCAGTGGCACGATATCGGCATTCTGGAGCTGACACCGTTCGACGAATGCTCGCAGGCGCTGGTGCTGTCTGCGGGGATCCATGGCAACGAAACCGCGCCAGTGGAGATAATGGATTTGCTGCTCAAGGCGCTGTTTGCCGGGCAGATTACCTTGCGCTGGCGAATGTTACTGGTATTGGGCAACCCGCCTGCGCTGGTGGAGAACAAACGTTATTTGCACAGCGACATGAACCGGATGTTTGGCGGCCGCTGGCATGAGTTTGTACCGTCGCTTGAGACGGCGAGGGCGGCCAGGCTTGAAACCGCTTTGGGGCAGTTCTGGCAGCCGCTGGATTCCCTGCGCTGGCATCTGGATATGCATACCGCCATTCGCGGCTCCCATCACGTACGATTTGGTGTGTTGCCCCAGCGAGAAGCGCCGTGGGATGAAGACTTTTTGCACTGGCTGGGCGCCGCCGGGCTGGAAGCTCTGGTGTTTCATAAAAGCCCGGGAGGCACTTTTACCCATTTCAGCACGGAACGTTTCAACGCGCTCGCTTGCACACTGGAACTGGGCAAGGCGCTGCCGTTTGGTGAGAACGATTTGAGCCAGTTTGCGGCTACGCAACGTGCGCTTACCAGCTTGTTGCAAGGCGAGATAGCTTCTGCGCCGATACCGATGAAGTACCGGGTGGCGCAGCAGATAACCCGGCATGACGACACTTTCCAGTTGCACATGTCCGCGCAAACGCTGAACTTCACGCCGTTTGCGCAAGGCACGTTGCTGGCGGAAGAAGGAGAGACTCGCTGGGTCGCCGGGCATGATACGGAATATGTGCTTTTCCCTAATCCTAATGTCGCGCCGGGGTTACGGGCGGGATTAATGCTAGTGCGCGAAGCGTAAATAACGAAGGGGTGGCAGTGCGTTTTTGACTGCCACTTTTCTTTTTTATGTTGAACAGAAAGTGTTGACTGAAAATTTTACAGAGTATTCCTGGGTAATGCTTTTAAATTAAACAGGCGTGGTGTAGACTTCTTCATAATTCCTTCCAGAACAGCCTGTTACTAATATCTCTTCGCAATACTCCACACTTTATCCTTATTTTCTCCATAATTGGTTAAAACGCCGCTTTTATACTTTCAGTGTTTTACGTTTGCTCTGACTCATTGACGTTCAACCCCGTAAAGTTAATCCCGTCAACACGGCAATGCGCCGTAAAAAATAACTGAAAGTAAGGAACGTATTATGAAAAAGCTGACTTCTCTGATTATTGCCTCTACCCTGGCGCTGGGCGCTGCTAACTTCGCTCATGCTGCAGACACCGCGACGGCAACCACCACCGACAACGCGCCGATGATGCATCACAAAGGCAAACCAGGCATGCATCACGACATGATGTTCAAAGGCCTGAACCTGACCGACGCGCAGAAAACCCAGATTCGCGACATCATGAAAGAACAGCGCGGCAAAATGCAGCGTCCTTCTCAGGATGACCGCCGTGCGATGCACAGCCTGATTGCCAGCGACACCTTCGATAAAGCGAAAGCCGAAGAGATGGTGAAC
Source organism: Scandinavium sp. NPDC088450 (assembly GCF_044900545.1). Lineage (NCBI taxonomy): Bacteria > Pseudomonadati > Pseudomonadota > Gammaproteobacteria > Enterobacterales > Enterobacteriaceae > Scandinavium > Scandinavium sp. NPDC088450. Next base: position 29,605 of record NZ_JBJDNI010000028.1, read on the forward strand.
AAAATGGAAGCGCAGCACAAAGCCATGGCGCTCTCCCGCATGGAAACTCAGAACAAGATTTACAACATTCTGACTCCGGATCAGAAAAAACAATTTAATGCCAATTTTGAGAAGCGTCTGACAGAACGTCACACCATGGACGGTAAAATGGCTCCCGCTGCTGAATAATTCAGTCGCACCGTCTTAAAGACCGCCGGTCTTGCCCACACGCTGTGAATCGCTGTGGGCAGGACCGGCGGTTTTTCTTTTTTCCCCTCTTGCCAGTTGCCCGTTTCCCGGTATTCTCCTGCTATCACCTTTGACTCTTTTCTACCGGATATCAGCCCGTTAGCCGCTTTTTGCTGCGTTCGAAAGCAAAGAGGCTAAGGCTATCGTCAATCCCTGCCGATAATCCGTCTGTGGTGAATAACTGATAATCAACAAGGCGGCACAGTAAAGCCGTCCAGAAAGTCCTTCAGGAGTGATGATGGAATACTTTGATATCCGCAAGATGCCGGTCAGTTTATGGAAGAATGGGGCAGGTGAAACGCGGGAGCTGTGCTGCTTTCCGCCTGCTACGCGCGATTTCAACTGGCGCGCCAGTATCGCGTCCATTGCCGGTAACGGAGAGTTTTCCGCATTCCCTGGGGTAGACAGAGTGATTACGCTGCTGGAAGGTGGCGAAGTGACACTGGATGGTGGCACGGCGTTTCGTCACACCTTAAAACGCTTCCAGCCCTTTAGTTTCGCCGGTGAGCAAACCGTGCGTGCGCAGCTTTCTGAAGGGCAGATGTCGATGGATTTGAACATCATGACCCGGCGCGATCGCTGCCAGGCCAAAGTGCGTGTGGCCGATCGCACCTTCACGACGTTTGGTACTCGCGGTGGGATGGTCTTCGTGCTGAGCGGAGCCTGGCAGCTCGGCGATAAACTGCTGACTGCTGATCAGGGCGCGTGCTGGCAGGAAGGGCGTCACACCTTGCGTTTGCTGAAAGATGAAGGGCAAATTCTGTATAGCGAAATTAGCTGGCAGCCTGGCTTCCCGTTACCCGTCAGCCAGCAGATCGATAATCTCAGCCTCGCCGGATAACAGCGGTTTGCAGAGAATTTTATAGCCGTCATGATCGAAACCCGCGGGTAACTGAGTCAGCGTTTTGGCTTCACTCAATGCAGTGACAGAGCCCAGCCACAGCCAGTTGTGAATAATGTGATAGTCGGTCTGGTCATCAGCCTGCTCTTTGAGGGCAATCGCGCCTTGCCACGGCCAGCACACCAACTGTAGGCGGGCAAGTGCTGCCAGCAGCCGTTGATGGTGGGCTTCAACGCTTTCTTTCCCGCAGCATGCACCAGCGCAACGGCGCAGGGCTGAACGAAAACAACCTCGTCCTCGTGTTACCGCCTCCAGCCCCAATAATCCATAACAAAGCTGATGTTCATCGGCGGCACTCTTTAACGCTTCCAGCGCCGCGCGACGATTGGCGAACAACCCGTACAAACCCGGTTGATGCGAAAAATCGATATCTTTGGCATAGACGACCTGAGGCTGAGTGCCGTCCATCAACAGCGAACAAAGCTGACGGTTACGACGCAGGCGTTTATTGAACAGCGGCTGCTGTTCCTTGATGAGTTTCGCTTCCAGCAATAACGCGCCAACTTCACCTGCGGTGCGTGTCCAGGTGATGCGCCGCGCCTGGCGGAGCATGGCTGCTTCATCCGGCGTTCGCAGATGAGAGAGCACGCGGCTGCGCAAATTGACGCTTTTACCGATATAAAGCGGCAGCGTTTCGCTTTCGCCATGAAAGACGTAAACGCCGGGCAGGGAAGGCAGGGCTTCCAGCGACGGTCGCAGATGTTCGGGATATTCATAAATTGCCGCGGCCTCAAATTCGAGGCGCGGCGCAGAAAGACGCCTGGCCACACGGACTCCTGATGCTGGTTATGCATACAGTGTAGCAGCTTGGGCCGGGGAAATCATCCGTATTGCCGGGCGGCGCATTCGCTTGCACGGACTACAAGGCACAGGTTTTGTGCAGGCCGGATAAGCAGAGCGTCATCCGGCAACAGGGGAAATCAGCGCTTCCAGAAATCGTCGAACACCGTGATTGGCGGACGACGCTTATGCTCGGTTTTCAGATACCAGCCTTCAATGATTTTGGCGGTGCCTGCATCAACGTGTTTCCCTTCGAGGTAATCGTCAATGTTGTCATAGGTGACGCCCAGCGCGGCTTCGTCAGGCAGAGAAGGGCGGTCATCTTCCAAATCGGCGGTTGGGGCTTTCTTATACAGATGCTCCGGGCAACCCAATGTGGCCAGAAGCTGTTTTCCCTGGCGTTTGTTGAGGCGGAAAATAGGGTTGATGTCGGTGCCGCCATCGCCGTATTTGGTAAAGAACCCGGTGATGGCTTCTGCGGCATGATCGGTACCCACGACAACGCCTTTGGTCATGCCCGCGATGCTGTACTGGGCTTTCATGCGTTCACGTGCTTTCTCGTTACCGCGAACAAAATCGCTCAGTTCGATACCCGCTTCACGTAGCGCTTGCTCGCTCGCCAGCACGGCACCTTTAATATTGACCGTCAGCACGCGGTCCGGCTTGATAAAGTCAATCGCATCCTGGCAATCCTGTTCATCCGCCTGTACGCCATAGGGCAGGCGCACCGCGATAAACTGCAGGCTCTCGTCACCATTTTCTTGACGCAATTCATTAATGGCGGTCTGACACAGTTTGCCGGTCAGGGTCGAATCCTGGCCGCCGCTGATGCCGAGCACCAGTGACTTAATAAATGGATAAGTGTTCAGATAGGCCTTCAGAAAATCCACGCTGCGGCGAATTTCTTCTTCACTGTTAATCTGCGGTTTCGCGCCCAGTGCCGCGATAATCTCTTGTTGCAGAGCCATTTACCCCTCCCCGAAAAAGGTTGTCGTGTATCCGTTAAAGCTACCTCTTTGCCCGCAAAACGACAAGGATCACAGTTTTGACTGCCTTAAAAGGCGGCGATTTAGCAGGATATCGTTGTTTAAGTAGATTTATCTGAAAGATATGCCATCTTTGTCCTCAGGTTGAAAAAGATCGCACTTTATTCCAGGCTTATAACACACTGATAAAAAAGAGGACGGAATATGAACAAGAACGTAGCAGGATTTTTAGGTGCAGCAGCCGTACTGACTATGCTGGCGGGGTGTACCGCCTATGACCGAACCACCGATCAGTTCACTCAGCCGGTCGTGAAAGACGTGAAAAAGGGCATGACCCGTCAACAGGTCGCCCAGATTGCCGGTAAACCTTCATCTGAAATTACCATGATTCATGCGCGTGGTACTTGTCAGACTTACATCCTGGGTCAACGGGATGGTAAAGCTGAAACCTATTTCGTTGCGCTGGATGATACCGGCCGCGTGATCAATTCCGGTTACCAGACCTGCGCAGAGTACGACACCGACCCACAAGCGAAGTAACAGAATCAGTCATTTTGTTGAGTTCTACGAAAACCCGACCGCCTGGTCGGGTTTTTTTATGAGAAATCATGCTTATTTAATTGCGCGAATTATTTGGCCAAAATGTGAGGGTAGTCATAACCGGAGGTCAATGAGAGACAATTTGGTTGTGCCAGGAATTATCTTGCTGCTTTCTGATGCCGTATACTCAATCCCATAAACACAAAGTAACAATTCGTTACCATCATTACCCGGCCCCGATGTACAGAGGATGACGCAGCGGGAGACGGGCTCAAAAGGCAAATTGAGGAAGCGAGTATGGAAAAGAAACACATCTATCTGTTCTGTTCTGCGGGCATGTCCACCTCCCTGTTGGTGTCGAAAATGCGCGCACAAGCGGAGAAGTACGAAGTGCCTGTGGTGATTGAAGCGTTCCCTGAAACCCTCGCGGGTGAAAAAGGCGAAGCGGCTGATGTGGTATTACTGGGCCCACAAATCGCTTATATGCTTCCGGAAATTCAGCGTCTGCTACCTAATAAACCGGTAGAAGTGATTGATTCAATTCTGTACGGCAAAGTCGATGGTTTAGGTGTGCTTAAAGCCGCCGTCGCCGCAATTAAGAAAGCTTCAGCGCAATAATTTTTGATTTATTTAAATTTTCCCGTCAAAGAGTAATTTCACACACATTAACGCCGTAATGTTTATTGCGGCCTTTAAGGGTATTTTCTATGAGTAAAGTTATTAGCTCTCTTGAAAAGGTACTCCTTCCTTTTGCTGTTAAAATAGGAAAGCAGCCTCACGTTAACGCCATTAAAAACGGCTTTATTAAGTTAATGCCATTGACCCTCGCAGGGGCAATGTTTGTGCTTATCAATAACGTCTTTTTGAGTTTTGGCGAAGGCTCGTTCTTCTATTCATTAGGTATTCGGTTAGACGCTTCCACCATTGAAACCCTGAATGGTTTTAAAGCCATCGGCGGCAACGTGTACAACGGTACGTTGGGCATTATGTCGCTGATGGCGCCTTTTTTTATCGGCATGGCGCTGGCTGAAGAACGTAAAGTTGACCCGTTTGCGGCGGGCCTGCTTTCTGTCGCTGCCTTTATGACCGTTACGCCATACAGCGTAGGTGAAGCCTATGCGGTAGGGGCTAACTGGCTGGGTGGCGCAAACATCATATCCGGTATTCTTATCGGTCTGGTGGTGGCGGAGATGTTCACCTTTATCGTCCGTCGCAACTGGGTCATCAAACTGCCTGACAGCGTGCCGGGCTCCGTGTCCCGCTCGTTCTCCGCGGTTATCCCGGGCTTCATCATTCTGTCTATTTTCGGCATCATCGCCTGGGCGCTGACCCACTGGCAGACCAACTTCCACCAGATAATCATGGATTCTATCTCCACGCCGCTGGCGTCGATGGGTGCCGTGGTCGGTTGGGCGTATGTGATTTTCACCTCGCTGCTGTGGTTCTTCGGTGTGCACGGTTCGCTAGCCCTGACGGCGCTGGACAACGGCATCATGACCCCATGGGCGCTGGAAAACATCGCGATTTATCAGCAGTACGGTTCAGTTGAAGCGGCGCTGGCAGCCGGTAAGAGCTTCCATATGTGGGCGAAACCGATGCTGGACTCCTACATCTTCCTGGGCGGTACCGGTGCGACACTGGGTCTGATTATCGCTATCTTCATCGCTTCTCGCCGTGCGGATCACCGCCAGGTGGCGAAGCTGGCGCTGCCATCAGGCATCTTCCAGATTAACGAACCGATTCTGTTTGGTCTGCCCATCATCATGAACCCGGTAATGTTCATCCCGTTCGTGCTGATTCAACCGCTGCTGGCCGCCATCACCATGTCTGCGTACGGTCTGGGGCTTATCCCGCCAATCACTAACCTGGCACCGTGGACGATGCCAACCGGTTTGGGCGCATTCTTCAACACCAACGGAAGCATTGCGGCACTGCTGCTGGCACTGTTCAACCTCGGGGTATCGGTACTGGTTTACCTGCCGTTCGTGGTGGTCTCTAACAAGGCCCAGGCGGTGATTGACGAGCAAGAAAGCGAAGAAGACATCGCTAACGCACTGAAATTCTGAGGTAACGCGGAGCGGGGGGCTCTCCCGCTCCGCAAGACGTAAAAGGGAAATATTATGTTCGATCTGGATAAAATCGTGGCCGAAGAGGTGCAGGAAAACGACCTCGAAGAAGTAGTGATGGGACTCATCATTAACTCCGGACAGGCGCGCAGCCTGGCGTATACCGCACTGAAGCAGGCAAAGCAAGGCGATTTCGCCACCGCAAAAGCGACCATGGAACAGTCTCGCGTAGCCCTGAGTGAAGCGCATCGTGTACAGACTCAGCTCATCGAAAGTGATGAAGGCGAAGGCAAAATGAAGGTCAGCCTGGTGCTGGTTCATGCGCAGGATCATCTTATGACCTCAATGCTGGCGCGCGAACTGGTTGCTGAATTGATCGAGCTTCACGAGAAGGTACAATAAGGCGCAGAATTCACCATGAGGCAACCTAAGATGACGACCCTGGAAATCAGTACCGCACTTGAACAACAGCTGTTTAACGGTAAAGATTTTCATGTCTTCATCTACAACAAGACGGAAAGCATCAGCGGGTTGCACCAGCATGACTACTACGAGTTCACCCTCGTACTGACCGGGCGCTATTATCAGGAGATCAATGGCAAACGGGTAATGCTGGAGCGAGGGGATTTCGTGTTTATCCCGATGGGGTCACACCACCAGAGCTTCTATGAGTTCGGCGCGACCCGCATCCTGAACGTGGGCATCAGCAAGCGCTTCTTCGAGGAGCATTATCAGCCGCTGATGCCAGCTTTCCTGGTGGCCTCCCAGGTCTATTCGGTCAAAAGTACCTTTCTCAGCTATATAGAGTCGGTTATTGCCTCACTCAATTTCCGCGAAAATGAATTTGACGAGTTTATTGAAGTTGTCTCTTTTTATGTGGTTAACCGCCTTCGCCATTTCCGCGAAGAGCAAGCCCAGGATGTTATTCCACAATGGCTGAAAACCACTGTCGAAGAGATGCACGATAAACATAAATTCGGCGAAGGCGCGCTGGAAAATATGGTGGCGTTATCCGGTAAGTCTCAGGAGTATTTAACCCGAGCGACCCAACGCTATTACAGCAAGACGCCGATGCAGATTATTAATGATATCCGCATCAACTTCGCCATGAAGCAACTGGAAATTACCAATTACTCGGTGACCGATATTGCGTATGAATCTGGTTACAGCAGTCCGAGTCTGTTTATTAAGACCTTCAAGAAGCTGACCTCATTCACGCCAAGCAATTATCGAAAACAGCTCACCGTTATTAATTAACGCTGTGCGGTTCGCCGCACACACCGAATTCGTTTAGCTATCCGCATCTGTGGAGGGATTTTTACACCTTAAGGTGCGGATCACGAGGGAGAAAGTTATGAGCCAGAAATTAAAAGTCGTGACCATTGGCGGCGGCAGCAGCTACACCCCGGAATTACTGGAAGGGTTTCTCAAACGCTATCACGAACTGCCAGTAACAGAACTGTGGCTGGTGGACGTGGAAGGTGGGCAGGAAAAACTCGACATCATTCACGCCCTGTGCGAGCGCATGGTGCAGAAAGCGGGCGTGCCGATGACGGTGCATAAAACCCTCAACCGCCGCGAAGCGCTGAAGGACGCTAACTTTGTGACCACCCAGCTGCGCGTGGGCCAATTGCAGGCACGTGAAAAAGATGAACGTATTCCGCTGAGCCACGGCTATCTGGGCCAGGAAACTAACGGCGCGGGCGGTCTGTTTAAAGGCCTGCGCACCATTCCAGTGGTGTTTGACATCATTAAAGACGTGCAGGAAATCTGCCCGGACGCGTGGGTTATCAACTTCACTAACCCGGCCGGGATGGTGACGGAAGCGGTGTATCGTCACACCAACTTCAAGCGTTTTATTGGCGTGTGTAACATTCCGGTCGGCATGAAAATGTTCATCACTGATGTGCTGAAGCTGTCCGAAAAAGACGATCTCTCGATCGATCTGTTCGGCCTGAACCACATGGTGTTCATTCGCGATGTGATTGTGAACGGCGAATCTCGTTTCGCTGAACTGCTCGACGGCGTGGCTTCCGGCAAGCTCACCGCCAACACCGTGAAGAACATCTTCGATATGCCTTTCAGCGAAGGCCTGATTCGTTCCCTGAACCTGCTGCCGTGCTCTTATCTGTTGTACTACTTCAAACAGAAAGAGATGCTGGCTATCGAAATGGGCGAGTACTACAAAGGCGGCGCACGTGCGCAGGTGGTGCAGAAAGTTGAAAAACAGCTGTTCGATCTCTACAAAGATCCGGACCTCAACATCAAGCCGAAAGAGCTGGAGCAGCGCGGCGGAGCTTACTATTCTGATGCCGCTTGTGAAGTGATTAACGCTATCTACAACAACAAGCAGACCGAGCATTACGTCAACGTGCCGCATCACGGTCACGTCGACAATATCCCGGCAGACTGGGCTGTAGAAATGACCTGTATTTTAGGCAGCGAAGGGGCGAAACCGCACCCACGTCTGACCCATTTTGACGACAAAGTGCTGGGTCTGATCCATACCATTAAAGGCTTCGAAGTGGCGGCAAGCCATGCGGCGCTGAGCGGTGAGTTTAACGATGTGCTGCTGGCACTGAACCTTAGCCCGCTGATCCACTCTGATAAAGACGCAGAAGTGCTGGCCCGTGAGCTGATTCTGGCGCACGAAAAGTGGCTGCCGAACTTTGCCGACACGGTGAAAACCCTCAAGCAGTAAAAGGAGTGGCAGATGGAACGTGTGTTAATCGTCAATGCGGATGATTTTGGCCTGAGCAAAGGGCAAAACTACGGGATTGTCGACGCCTGCAAAAACGGTCTGGTGACCTCCACAACCGCGCTGGTGAACGGCGCGGAAATCGAACATGCGGCTCAGTTGAGCCGCTGTTTACCCGAACTGGCGGTCGGTATGCACTTTGTGCTGACGCTGGGAATGCCGCTTTCACCGATGCCGGGGCTGACCCGTGAAGGCAAACTCGGCAAGTGGATTTGGCAGATGGCGGAAGAAGACAAGCTGCCGCTGGAAGAAATCGCCCGCGAGCTCGACTGCCAGTATCACCGCTTTGTGGATTTGTTCGGCTGCGAGCCGACGCATTTCGACAGTCACCATCACGTGCATATGATCCCGCAGATTTTCCCGATTGTGGCAGCATTTGCAAAAGCGAAGGGTGTGGCGATGCGTATTGACCGCAGCCTGCAACAGCGCGATGGCCTGGACGATTTGGGCGTGCGCAGCAGTGCCGGTTTCACCAGCGAATTCTATGGCGATGCCATCAGCGAAGCGTTATTCCTGCAAACGCTGGACGCCTCGGTTCGCGCAGGGGAAAGTTCGCTGGAAGTGATGTGTCACCCGGCGCTGGTGGACAACACCCTTATGGGCAGCGCGTATTGCTACCCGCGTCTGGCTGAGCTGGACGTGCTGACTTCTCCCTCGTTGAAATATGCGGTGGCAGAGCGCGGATACCGTCTTGGGACGTATCGCGACGTATAGTTCTGTGTTTATTGATGCCCGGCGTTCCTCCCGCGGGCATCCTGTTAGGGGTTAGGCCGGGTCATTGTCAGCACCCGGCATTTTTTTGCCTGCATTTCACCGTCGTCGACAGGATCCGCACACAAGGCGCGACGCAGGGCCGTGGGATCGGCTATCATTGCTTCTTTCTGTCTCTGTTTTCTGGTGCTTTTCCGCTTATGAAACCGCTGCGTCAACAAAATACTCGTCCTGTCATCAGCTACGTGCCGCGTGTCGAACCGGCGCCGCCCGATCAAGCCTCGAAAGTCGATGGCTATCGGGATGTCTGGCTGCTGAGGGGGAAGTATGTGGCGTTTGTGCTGATGGGCGATCGTTTTCAGCGTTCTCAGGCGTTTAGCGTACCGGAGTCTGCGCAGCGCTGGGCGGTTCAGATGCGTCAGGAAGGCGAAGTGGAAGAAGAGTGACGGGCCTCTGAGTGCCTGCGAACTCTTGCCCGGTGGTGGCGTTGCCTTACCGGGCCGGTCTCCATTCGTAGGCCCGGCAAACGAAGTGCCGCCGGGCAATAAATCGACAGGTTTAGCTCCAGAGCGCCAGCACAGGCCAGCCGACCAGCAGTAACAGCGAGATATAAATCACGCCAAAAATGGCCCCTAAACGCCAGTAATCCTTCGACTTCACGTAACCACAGCCGTAGATGATGACCCCAGGCCCTGTGGCGTACGGCGTCAGACAGCCCATAATCCCTATCGACAGCACCAGCAAAATACACAGATGTTCCATTGGTACGCCCGGGATGCCTTTGCCTACAGCGAGGATCACCGGCAGCATCGTAGCGGTATGCGCAGACAGGCTTGCAAACAAATAGTGAGCAAAATAGAACACCAGAACCAGTACGATAACCGTGGTATTGGCGGAGAAACCTTCCAGATGCGAACTCATGGTGGTGGCGAACCAGTTGATAAACCCGGAGCGGGTCAGCCCGCTCGCCATTACCACCAACGTCGCCAGATTGACCAGCGTATTCCATGCGCTGTTGTAACGGGTGATCTCTTTCCACGGCACCACATGCAGAGCCAGCATCAGCGAAACGGCCAGCAGGCCAACGGCAGTGGCATCAATGTATTCCCCGCCAAACACCCACAAGCCAAGGCTTAATAAGACCAGAGCAATCAGGGTTTTCTCTTTGCCCGATAGCGCCCCCATCTCTTTTAGCGCATCGTTCGCCCAGCCAGAGACTTCCTCGCTGTGAGTGATTTCAGGTTTGTACAGCACGTACGAGAGCCAGGGGGCGACGATCAGCAGAATAATCCCCACCGGCAGGAAACTCAGAAACCACTGCAACCAGCTGATCTGAATGCCGGCGATTTTGCTGACAAACTCCAGCCCCAGTACGTTGGGTGCCGCCCCGGTGACGAACATCGAGGAACTGAGGCTGGTACTGATAACCATCATCCACATCAGGTAGCCGCCAATCCGTTTAGACGATGGGTCGTTAGGGAAAGATTTGAACAGCGGCGGCAAGTTTTTGATAACAGGGAAAACGGTCCCGCCAGTACGTGCGGTGTTCGACGGCGTAAACGGGGCCAGCAGAATGTCGATGATCACGATGGCATAACCCAGCGTCAGCGTGCGCTTGCCCATAAACTTGACCATGAACAGTGCAATACGACGGCCAAGTCCGGTCACTTCGTAACCCAGAGCAAAAATGAACGCGCCGAAAACCAGCCACACGGTGGTGCTGGAAAAGCCCGCCAGCCCCCATTTCAGCGACTCTTTCCCCACATCAAAAGCCGGGTCCGCCAGTTCTTTGGCATCGAACAGCAGATAATCACTGCCAATGACGCAAATCGTCACCGCAATAAAGCTTATCGCCGTCGCAGGAATGGGTTCGAGGATCATCCCGACAATCATCGCCACGAACACCGCGAAGTAGTGCCACGCTTGTGGCGGCATGCCGTCGGGAACCGGGATCAGCAGCATCACCGCCATCACCAGCAGCGGCGCTATCAACTTCCATATTTTATCTTTTGAAACAGACATAACTGATTCTCCAGTAAGGATTTTTTAACTTAACGTTGAAACATCAGGGAGCATTCGCTTAAAAAAATCGTCACGATCAGCAGGTCGGCGCTGCCGCCAGGGCTGAGGTTGCGGGCAATACAGAGATGGTCGAATTCTTGCAGACGGTGCAGATCGGCAGGGCGACGAATGCCGCCCTGTGACAGGCATCTTTTGGCCTGCTGTTGAAGCCAGTTCAGCCCTTGCTCGCCGCCGCGAGAAGCCACGTTGGTGTCGTCGTTATGCGCCATCAGCAACAGCAGGGTGTCGAGCAGAGCCAGTTCCGGGTCGATGCCTTGCGCACGTAGCGACTGCAAATGAGGCAGAGCCAGCGTTAAAGCCAGCGGGAAGCCCGCTTCTGCTTCGCCTCTTGCGCCCGTTAGCCCTAACTGGTGATACAGCCGCTGGCCCGCTGTTTGCAGAGGATTGTTAGCCTGTAATTCACGCGCGGTAAGGCCGCGACAGTACGCTGCAACGGTAGAGCAAAGCGCTGGTGGGGAAGCGGGAACCTGGCGCTGATAAAGGCGGCCTGCTGCGGCGCAGAGCAGGCCCAAAGAGAAAATGCTGCCTTTGTGCGTATTCACGCCAGCGGTGGCGCGAAACATGTCGGCTTCACAGGCCTGACCGAGCCTACGTAAACCAGGCAGAACCTGACGCTCATTCAGACCTGCACTCTCAGCGCCGTAATGAACAAAGCGGGCCAGCCATGGGCGGATAGCCTCCGCGCTGCGGTAAAAATCGTCCAGTGCCATGTCCTTGTGCGCGCCGCAGTTGAAGCGATCGACAAGGCCAGGTTTAGGGGACAAATTCACCTCGGCCATCATCGCCCGCCATCCATGATGGCTGACGTATTCGGCGAAAGTGGACTCAGGCGTGAGGTGAACAGTCGGCAGCATCCAGCAACGCCTCCATGCGGTTCAGCAAATCGGCGAGCGAATGCTTGCGTTCTCTGGCGCAAATCCTCGCGTCCTGTTCACACAGCAAGCAGCGACGCGGGGGCAGCGAGAATGCACTGCGCGAAAGCAATTTTCCCTGGGCGGTGAAGACGTCGATATCCCACAATCGACCCAGCGGGGCGTGTTGCTCCAGTTCGATGGCCGCCGCTTTCAGCGCCTGTGCCTGGGCATCTACCGCCAGCAGACCTTCCGCACCTGTCGGGAGTCCAAGGCAAAGCTGGTTTTTAATTTCCCAGCCTGAATCCTCAAGCCAGTCCCGCAGCGTCCGCACGCCATGATTGAAAATGCTTCGCGTAAGGCTGCTGTCTTTCACTGGCCCCGGAGCCAGGGTGGTAAACGAAATCAGCGGAGTGGCGTACTTCTTAAGCCACAGTTGTTGACGAGCCTGACGGACATCCCGGCTGGCGAGAAGGTCGGCTAAGCTCACGGCGCTATTGCAGGCAGAAGTCAGATACAGAGGCATCTTTTACTCCTTCACCTGATGGACAACGTCGATAACCGACCCGTCGCGATAACGCACCACGGCGATCACTCTGTCGGTGAATTCAATCGCTTTTGGTTTACCCGTGAGCGTTTCTGCGCGCTCCCTTAACCCCTCAATGGACACCACGTTCAACCCCGCAGCTTTCAGGCGCTCGGCTAGTTCCGGGCGAGCCGGGTTCACGGCAATCCCATGATCGGTAACCAGAATATCGACACTCGACCCCGGGGTGACACAGGTGGTCACTTGATTGACGAGGGTCGGGATGCGACCACGCACCAGCGGAGCAACAATAATCGACAGCGCTGCGGCAACGGCCGTATCGCAATGGCCGCCGGAGGCGCCGCGAATCACGCCGTCAGACCCGGTGAGGACATTGACGTTAAACTGCGTGTCGATTTCCAGCGCGCTCAGGACCACCACATCCAGTCGGTCAACCGAAGCGCCTTTCGAGCCCCAGTTGGCGTACTCATTGGCACTGATTTCAATATGATTGGGGTTCCGGGCGAGAGAAGCGGCGGCTGCGCGATCAAAACTCTGCACATCGAGAAGCTTGTGAATCAGCCCTTTTTCATGCAACTCCACCATGGTGGAAGTGATGCCGCCAAGGGCAAACGCAGCATGGATCTGACGCTGGCGCATTTTGTCTTCCAGAAAACGCGTTACCGCAAGAGAAGCGCCCCCGGTGCCGGTTTGCAGGGAAAAACCCTCTTTAAAATAACCCGAGTTCACGATCACTTCGGCAGCACTTCGGGCGATCAGCAGTTCGCGAGGGTTGGACGTCATACGGGTGGCATCGGCACCGATTTTATCGGCATCACCGACTTGCTCAATTTTGACAATCAAATCCACCTGATCCTGGCTCAGGCTGGCAGGGCTGTGCGGATAGGGCAGCAAAGCCTCGGTGAGCAACACCACCTGGTGGGCGTGTTCGGCATCGACTCTGGCGTAGCCTAGCGAGCCGCAGCAGGCGTTACCCGTGTAGCCGTTGGCGTTGCCAAAAGGATCGCAGGACGGCACGCCAAGAAAGGCGACATCAATGTTCAGCTCACCGCTTTTCACCAGTTGCACGCGTCCACCGTGAGAGTGAATTTGTACCGGCTCTGCCAGTAAGCCGCGAGAAATCTCTTCAGCCAATGGGCCGCGCAATCCTGAAGTGTAAATCCGGCTCACGACGTTATTGCGGATGTGTTCAATCAATGGGGCATGGCAGTCGCTGAGTGAGCTTGAGGCCAGCGTCAGATTTTTGAAGCCCATTTTGGCGATAACGTTCATCACTGTGTTCAGTGTCAAATCGCCATTACGAAAGGCGTGGTGAAACGAAATGGTCATGCCATCGTGCAGCCCGGAGCGGCGAATCGCTTCTTCCAGAGTGGCGCAGAGCTTTTTATCACGCGGCTTTTGAGTCTGTTGGTTGAGTTTGGAAACAGAGTGATACGCCGGGGTTTGACCGTGCCAGGCAGTCATGCGTGCCAGTCTTGAATTGAGAGTCATGATGCGTCCTTATTCTTCACGAAGGCCGGAAAGTGCCGCGCGAGCGAGTACGAGGCGCGCGCGTTCAATGACCGGGCTGTCGACCATTTTTCCGTTCAGTGACACTACGCCACGGCCTTCAAGGGCAGAGGCTTCGGCGGCTTCCACCACCAGTTGGGCGTGATCGACTTCTTTTTGCGTGGGGGCGTAGAGGTTATGCAGCAGGTCAATCTGACGGGGGTTAATCAGCGATTTGCCGTCAAAGCCAAGTTGCTTGATGTGCGCGGCTTCATGCAGGAAACCCGCGTCGTTACTGGCATCGGAATAGACGGTATCAAAGGCCTGGATCCCGGCGGCACGCGCAGCCTGCAAAATGGAGCAGCGGGCAAACAACAATTCGGTGCCTTCCGCTGAGCGCTCCGTGCGCAAATTGCGAACGTAGTCTTCAGCACCCAGCGCAATGCCGATTAAGCGGGGTGAGGCGTGCGCGATGGCAACCGCCTGAGTGATCCCCAGTGGCGATTCAATCGCCGCCAGCAGTCCGGTACTTCCGGCTTCGCGACCGCATTGCGCTTCAATGCGGGCAATTTCGTTTTCAATGTCGATAACGTCCTGGGCGGTGTCCGTTTTAGGCAGACGCACAATGTCGGCGCCGCCGCGAACCACCGCTTCGAGATCGGCAAGGCCGTACTCAGAGTCCAGGGCATTGACACGCACGATGGTTTCCCGGTCCTGATAAAGCGGATGTTGCAGGGTGTGATACACCAGGCGTCGTGCGGCATCTTTTTCTCGCAGAATGACCGAATCTTCCAGGTCAAACATCAGCGCATCGGCACCGTAGATAAAGGCGTTGCTGACCATCGCGGCGTTCGCGCCAGGGATGAACAGCATACTGCGGCGAGTACGGGGTTTCATGAGCGTTCCTCCCACGGCAGGGCGCTAACGTCGCTGGCACGCACCAGCAGCGTTTCCAGACGGGCGCGAAGTACGCAATCGAGCGCGCCTTTGTCGTCCACCATCAACTGCACGCCTTGTACGTCATAGCGCTTGAGAAGCTCATAAATCGTGGCGCGAATAGCGTCGCCAAACTGTTTTTCAACGCTGCTGTTAATTTGCAGGTCGATCTCCGGTGAATCGAGCGGGGCGATTCGGATCATGACATCGCCGGATTCCAGGGTGCCGGCAACGGCTGCTTGGGTTATGTTCATTTTTCACCTGTGACTAATGCAGAAATCGGTGGCTTGCTCGGGGTGAGCATCTGTTGCAGATAGGCCCGGGTGGGCTCGGGGACCAGCAGTTCAATGGTCGCCAGATCTTTTTTGACCAGCAGCCGACGCACCCAGGAGGCGGAAATCGCGATGCCGTGGTATTGCAGGCGTTCAATTTCAACCAGCGTGATGGGCGGCGCGGCGTCTGAAGCGCTGGCCAGACGCTGACGCATATCGTGGTTGTAACCTGCCGTGACCGTGCAGAAGGGCTCAGTCCCGACAAAACGGTGAGTGATGCCCAGCGCCGGGGCCAGGCGCTGGCGAAAGATTTGCAGGTCAATTTCGGTGTAACACTGATTAATGACGCTCTGCTCTTTGATGAAATAGCAGGGAAAGGTGGCGCGTGAAATCATGTATTCCGAACCGCGATGCACCGTCAGCTTCGGGATATCGGCTGTTCCGGCACGAACCAGAGTCAGCCTGTCTTCATAAGGGAATCGGGAGGTGTCTTCTTTCACCAAAAAGACGTGCAGCCAGTCACATTCAGCCGCAGCTTTCTGAATCAGATAGCGGTGCCCGCGGGTGAAGGGATTGGCGTTCATCACAATGCAGCCAATTTTGTTTCCAGGTTTGCGTAACGTCGTAAGGTAACTGGCATACCGTTGCAGGCGAGTGGCGCTATTTTCCATCAGCACCATCACGCCGGGGACGCTGGCGAGCGTATAAAAGCCGCATTGCTTAAACAGCGTTTCGTTGTGGCTTTTGGTGTAAATAAAAAGCTGGGTGCAGTGCCTTTCGTAGGCGAGATTAATTAATTCGGTGGCAAGCCTCAGCGCCAGGCCATCTCCGCGGTGAGATTCACTGATTGCAACACACTTAATAATATTGCCAGCAATGCCTCCGCAGGCGATAAGACAATCGTTAAGGGTTACGGTAATAAACACGTCGACCGTGGTATCAATACTCAAATCGTTATCACGCAGAAACTGCGTGATGGCGGCTATTTTCTTATGCTCGGCGCGCTTGACCTGAGTAAATACGGGTTCGGCAAACATGGTTTATAACGTCCTGTTATTCACGTGGCTTTTAGCAACGTAAGGGATGATAATTCTTTGCAAATTAATAACATTTGCGGAAGGAAGGTGGTTTCTCTTCCTTCACGCGGCGATAGTACGGGCTATTTATGGCTTCGTTTTTGACTTGTTTCACAAAGACTTGCCTGATTTAACTGCACTTAATGGTTTTTATTTTCTTTATTGCCGTTAATGGCGCTAATAGCGTGGTGTTTATTCTCTTAATTTATTTTATTTGTGGAATCCCTAACGAATTCCACCGCGATAACTGGACGCGGTAAAAACAAATCCATTACATTTTTGGGGTGACAGTGGGAATGACGGTATCGGGGTAATAACGTGAACATAGCAGGCCAACAAACAGCAAAAGGATTTGTTTTTTTCCGCCGCCTTGCTTTTCCGCTCAGAATATTTCTGTTGCTTCTGCTGATCTCCACCTTATTAGTGACCGCGTTGGGTCAGTATCTGTCGGCCAGTTTCGAAGACTATCTCACCCGCCACGTGCGTGATATGGCGATGAATCAGGCCAAAATTATCGCCTCCAACGACAGCCTGATTGCGGCGGTGAAAAAGCGGGATACCCAACGCCTGGCGGTGATCGCGAACAAACTGGCGGGCGGATCCGACTTTGATTATGTCGTCATTGGCGACAGCCACTCCATCCGGCTGTATCACCCCAATCCCGAGAAAATTGGCTATCCGATGCAGTGGAGCAAACCCGGCGCGCTGGAAAAAGGCGAAAGCTATTTCATCACCGGCAAAGGCTCCATTGGGATGGCGATGCGAGCTAAAACACCCATTTTCGATGAGCAAGGCAAGGTGATTGGTGTTGTCTCACTGGGGTATCTGGTCAGCAAGATTGACAGCTGGCGGTTAGATTATTTGCTGCCGCTGGCCGGTGTGTTCGTGCTGATCCTGATTATTCTGCTGCTGCTTTCCTGGCTGTTCGCGACGCATATACGCCGCCAGATGCTGGGCATGGAACCCAGACAGATTGCCCGCGTTGTACGTCAGCAAGAAGCCTTATTTGGTTCCGTGTTCGAAGGCCTCATCGCCGTCGATCCGCAAGGGCATATCACCGCCATCAACCGGAACGCGCGCAAGATGCTGAGGTTGAGTTCGCCAGGAAGACAATGGCTGGGTCAGCCGATTTGCGAAGTCGTGCATCCCTGTGCGTTTTTTACCGAGAAAATTGCCGAGAAGCGACAGGATGTGATGTGCACCTTTAACGGGCTGAGCGTGATCGCCAACCGGGGGGCAATCCGTTCCGGGAATGAGATGCTGGGGGCGATAATCAGTTTTCGCAGTAAGGATGAAATCAGTACCCTCAACGCGCAACTCACCCAGGTGAAACAGTACATCGAAGGGCTGCGAGCGCTGCGCCATGAACATCTTAACTGGATGGCGACGCTCAGCGGCTTGCTGCAAATGAAAGAGTACGACCGGGTGCTTGAGATGGTGAAGGGCGAATCGCAGGCCCAGCAAGCGCTGATTGACACGCTTCGTGCCTCCTTCGACGACCGACAGGTGGCGGCCTTGCTGTTTGGCAAAGTACAACGCGCCAATGAACTCGGGCTGACCCTGAACATTGTGGCAGGCAGCCAATTACGCCAGCTTCCCGTCGGCCTGGACAGTACCGAATTTGCCGCGATTGTCGGTAATCTTTTGGATAACGCTTTCGAAGCCAGTCTGCATAACCCGCAGGGTGATAAAAGCGTTGACCTTTATCTCAGTGATGAAGGCCACGACGTGGTGATCGAGGTCAGCGACCAGGGATGTGGGGTTTCGCCCGCACTGCGCGACCTAATTTTTGAGCAGGGCGTGAGCACCAAGCCGGATGAAACGGGTGAACACGGGATTGGCCTGTATTTGATTTCCAGCTACGTAGCGCGCTGTGGCGGCGTGATCATTCAGGAAGACAATGATCCCTGCGGCGCTTTATTTTCTGTTTTTATGCCGAAAGTGATTTTAAGCGATGGTACAACCTCTCACGATTTTAATAGTTGAAGACGAAACGCCGCTGGCGGAAATGCATGCCGAGTTCATCCGCCAGTTTCGCGGCTGCGGGCAGGTATGGCTGGCGGGGAATCTGGCTCAGGCGCGCGTCATGATTGCGCGTTTTAAACCGGCGCTGATCCTGCTGGATAATTACCTGCCTGATGGCGAAGGCATCACACTGCTGCACGAGCTGGCGCTGGCCCACAACCCTTGCGGCGTGGTGTTCACGACGGCGGCGAGTGATATGAATACCGTGTCGGAAGCGGTGCGCGGTGGGGTGTTTGATTATCTCGTCAAACCGCTTTCCTATGAAAGACTGGAGCAGACGCTGGAACGCTATCAGCAACGTATGCTGATGCTCGCGACGGCGACCAGCGCCAGCCAACGGCAAATTGACCAGATGTTCAATGCCTATGCGCGGGGTGAACCCAAAGTGGAGCTACCTGTCGGGATCGACGCGTTGACGCTGGCAAAAGTGTTGGCTTTGTTTGCCGACAGCGAGACACGCCACACGGCTGAAACGGTCGCTCAGGAACTGAAATTGAGTCGAACGACGGCGAGGCGTTATCTGGAATTTGCTGCCAGCCAACAGCAGATTGTGGCGGAGATTGTTTACGGAAAAGTAGGGCGGCCGCAGCGAATTTATCGGGGCTCATAATAAAAAACGGTGAGCCAGATTCGCTCTGGCTCACCGTTCAGGTGTAAAACAAAGTGGGGCTTAGCGATGCGCCAGCTCGACTTCATCTTCGCTGTTCATTACTTCTTTATCTGTCTGACGCAGCCATTGGCTGGTCAGCGTGCCTGCAGTCATGGAACCGTTCACGTTCAGGGCAGTACGGCCCATATCGATCAGCGGCTCGATGGAAATCAGCAGCGCAACCAGCGTGACCGGCAGACCCATCGCAGGTAACACGATAAGCGCGGCAAACGTTGCACCACCACCGACACCAGCCACACCCGCAGAACTCACGGTGACGATACCTACCAGAGTCGCAATCCACAGCGGATCGAGTGGGTTAATGCCTACCGTTGGGGCAACCATCACTGCCAGCATCGCCGGGTACAGACCCGCACAACCGTTCTGACCAATGGTGGCACCAAAGGAAGCAGAGAAGCTGGCAATAGATTCCGGCACGCCCAGACGACGGGTTTGCGCTTCAATGTTCAGCGGAATAGACGCGGCGCTGGAACGGCTGGTAAAGGCAAAGGTCAGCACCGGCCAGACTTTACGGAAGTATTTCAGCGGGTTAACGCCGTTGGCACCCAGCAGCAGGCCGTGAACCACAAACATGATCGCCAGACCGAGGTAAGACGCCACCACGAAACCGCCGAGTTTAATGATGTCCTGCAGGTTAGAACCGGCCACCACTTTGGTCATCAGCGCCAGCACACCGTAAGGGGTCAACTGCATCACCAGACGAACCAGCTTCATCACCCAGCTTTGCAGGGTGTCGATAGCGGTCAGCACGCGCTTGCCTTTCGGCTCATCGTCTTTCAGCAGTTTGAGCGCCGCGACACCCAGGAATGCGGCGAAAATCACGATGCTGATGATTGACGTTGGGTTTGCCCCAGTCAGATCCGCAAACGGGTTTTTCGGCACGAAAGAGAGCAGCAGTTGCGGCACGCTCAGGTCAGCAACTTTGCCCACATAGGTGCTTTGAATCGCGTTCAGACGGGCAGTTTCAGCAGTACCCTGCACCAGACCTTCAGCGCTCAGGCCAAACAGGTTGGTGACCAGCACACCGACCAGCGCAGAAATCAGCGTGGTGAACAGCAGAGTGCCGATAGTCAGGAAGCTGATTTTGCCCAGCTGAGAAGCATTATGCAGACGCGCGACCGCACTCAGAATCGAGGCGAAGACCAGCGGCATCACAATCATCTGCAGCAGTTGCACATAGCCGTTACCGACAACGTTGAACCACTGGATAGAGTCTTTCAGTACCGGGTTATCGGCACCGTAAATGAGTTGCAGCGCCAGACCAAAGACCACGCCGATCGCCAGACCGAGCAGCACTTTTTTCGCCAGGCTCCACTGTTTATGTCGGGTTTGCCCCAGCGCAAACAGCAACACCACGAACACCACAACGTTCGCTATTAATGGAAAGTTCATCCCCGTTCTCCTGATGTCATTCTCCGACCCAAAATCGAGTCGATTGTTATGGCGCAAGAGTAGCAGAAGTGTGATGTGGCGCTTATATCCAAATGGAATGGTTTATGACGAAAGTGATGGTTTCGCTGGTTTAATGTTCAGTCTGGTGATTTATAAAGCGGTCGAAGCGAAATTGCAGGGCGCTAATCAGGTTGGATGACCAGCGAACTGCACTGTTTTCGGGCATGGATTGCGGCATCCAGACGGCGTAAACGAACAGCGCCATGCACAAGACTCGTTCCAGTTGGTTACCTTTACGCGGGGCCAGAATCGGCAAACGGAAACGCCAGCGGCAGGGCCACAGCAGAGGCACGCCCGCAGGGGTCAGCATATCGGCAAGAATATGGCTCAGATATCCCAGCACCATGCCCTGAATGGCATCGGCAGGCACAATCCAGCTTTCCGGGACTTTGAGGTAGAACAGCGTCAGGCTGGCGAAGACCGCCAACAGGCTGTGTGTAAAGCCCCGATGGCCAAAGGCTCTGGCGATGGGTTTGGCTATCCAGCTAAAGCGTTGCCCCAGAAATGACTTCGGATGGTCGATATCCGGCAGCAGGCAGGTTAACACCGCCGCGGGAACAATATGCCACCAGTCACCTTGCGCCAGAACAGGTGTCAGCTCGGCGTTTTTGGCAAACACCGCACAGGCTATGGAAAAGAGCAGGTGGCCTTCCGCTGTCATGATAACACCCGTCAAACTGTCAATTCATACAGTATAGGGTTTTTGTACAGTAGGCGGAAGAGGTGACGGTGTAACTCTTTGTCACACGCTGCTTTATCGTGCGAACCGCGATAAGAGAGGAAAACCCGGCAACGGTGTTACCGGGAGAAGGCGTTAGCCCAGCAGATGTGCGGCGGTAAGCTGCTCAAGAGAACTGAGCTTAACGTCTGCCAGCACATAGCGTGCATCGGCAAAGTTTGCATGCTCTGGCACGACGATAGAACGCATGCGCGCGGCTTTACTGGCGATCATGCCGTTGACGGAATCTTCCAGTGCCACACAGGCCAGCGGAGAAACGCCAAGCTTAGCGGCGCAATCCAGATACACCTGAGGATGCGGCTTGCTGTAAGGCAGCTTTTCAGCGGAAGCCAGCGCATCAAACTGATCGCGCAGGTCAAACATGGTCAGCACTTTTTCCAGCATGTGCAGAGGAGAAGCAGAAGCCACGCCGACTTTCAAACCTTGCGCTTTACACAGCGCAATCGCTTCACGCACACCAGGCAGCAGCGGGCGTTCTTCTTCCACCAGTGAAATGGCTCGGCTGATAATGGTGTCTGTCACTTCTTCACGGCTTGGGCCGTTCCACGGCTGCTGGGCAAACCACAGTTCTACGACCATGTCAATGCGCAGGCCCAGTGTGTCCGGGAGTTCGTTGCGGCGGGAAATGTCCACGCCGAGGCTGGCAATGATGTCCAGTTCGGCACGATCCCACAGCGGTTCAGAATCAATCAGTAAACCGTCCATATCAAAAATAGCGGCAAGAATTTGACGCTGGGCTGTCATAGGGCAACTCCTGTAGAGGTAAAAAAGCCTGAGATTCGCCTTAATCGTACACCATATCGCTTTTAAAGCGCAGGCGAAAAGCGCACCCATGGCGGACTCTCCGCACAAGATTGTGGTTTTTGAAAAAAATAAGGAAAATCAATTTATTGATTTTCGGCGGATAACTAAAAAGAAGGAAAAACCACGTTTTTTCCTTCTTTTTGAGCAATGTCAGGTAGACTTACATCCAGTTAAAAAGCGCGTCTGAACAAGGGGAAACCATGACGTATCAACAAGCTGGACGCATTGCCATACTGAAACGCATTTTGGGATGGGTTATCTTTATCCCAGCCGTGATTTCCACGCTGATTTCCGTGTTCAAATTCATGTTTGAGCACAGTGAGAAGCAGCCAGGGATTGATGCTGTGATGCTCGACTTCGCGCACGTGATGATCGAGATGATTCGCTTCAACACGCCGTTCCTCAACTTCTTCTGGTACAACTCACCGCTGCCCGATTTTCACCACAGCCTGAATATCAGTTTCTGGATAATCTTCGCTCTGATCTTCGTCGGCCTGGCGTTGCAGGGGTCTGGCGCGCGTATGAGCCGCCAGGCAAAGTTCCTGAAGGAAGGCGTTCAGGACCAGATGATTCTGGAGAAAGCGAAAGGGCCGGAAGGGCTGACCAAAGAGCAAATCGAAGCCAAAATAGTGGTGCCGCACCATACCATCCTCCTGCAAATCTTCCCGCTGTATGTGCTGCCGGTGATTGTGATTGTCGCCGGGTACTTCTTCTTTAAGCTGTTAGGCTTCCTCTAAAACGACAAAACCCGGTCAATGACCGGGTTTCGCTTTTTTGCGCTTTGGCTTCAGCCTTTCGGGAAAGGCCGGGGCTTACCTTCGCCATCTACCGCAACATAGATAAACAGCGCTTCAGTCGCCTTATAGCGCTGCCCAATCGGCTCGGAAGACACTTTCTTCACCCACACTTCGATGTTAATCGTGATCGAGCTGTTGCCGCGTTTTGTGCAGCGTGCATAGCAGCACACCACATCGCCCACGGCAACCGGGCGTAAGAAGGTCATGCCTTCAACCCGAACCGTGACCACGCGGCCCTGAGCGATTTCTTTCGCCATAATGGCGCCGCCGAGATCCATTTGCGACATCAACCAGCCGCCAAAAATATCGCCGTTGGCGTTGGTATCAGCCGGCATTGCCAGCGTGCGTAAAACTAAATCGCCAACCGGCGTGTTACTGCTGTCAGTCATTCTTGTCGTCCTGGGGCATGTGGCGGTAGATGTAAATTCCGCTTAACAGGGTGAACACCAGTGTCAGCGCGGTGAGGCCGAACACTTTAAAGTTTACCCAGATATTCTGCGGCAGCCAGAAGGCGATGTAGATATTGGCCAGACCACACAGAATAAAGAACACCGCCCAGGCGATATTCAGACGCGACCAGACAAATTGTGGCAGGGTCAGCTCTTTACCCAGCATGCGCTGGATCAGCGGTTTCTTCATGATCCACTGGCTGACGAGCAGCGCGCCAGCGAACAGGCCGTAAATCACCGTGACCTTCCATTTGATAAATTCATCGTTATGGAAGAACAGCGTCAGGCCGCCAAAGACGGCGACCAGCACAAAGGTGATCAACGCCATTTTTTCAACTTTGCGGTAGCGCACCCAGCTGTAGATAAGCACTACGGCGGTGGCGACAATTAACGCCGTGGTGGCAGCGTAGATGTCATAGAGTTTGTAGAAGGCAAAGAACACCACCAGCGGTAAAAAATCGAGAAACTGCTTCATACATCATTTCCGTCATTCAGTTGCGGCCCGGACGCTCCGGGCCAAAGGGATCAGTTACGAATAAGCATATACAGGCGGAATAAATAGATCAGCAACAAAGCAGAAATGAGGTTGCTGATACAGTTCACCACCACCGCACCGACGTTTGGCGACAGCACGGCAAAGTTCGGGGCGAACATCAGCAGCAGCGTTTTTGCCAGCAGCCAGCCCATGACCGGCGAGGCCACCATACGCATGTTAGCCCACGCCAGGCGCATGCTGCTGCGCATGGAGGTGAAGATGCCCATTTTATCCTGCACCATCATGATAGGCGCGAAGGCCAGCACGATAGCGAGCAAAACGCCCGGCACGACCACCAGCATCACACCCATCTGCACCAGGAAGGTGGTGATGAAAATCAGCAGTAACAGCTTTGGCAGGACTGGCGCACTGGCCCCAATAGCGCGCAGGGCGCTAATACGCTGGCCTGCTGACACCATCTGAATCATCAGCAACACGCCGCCTGCCAGAATGGCGTTGCCAATCAGCCCGGAAAACGTGGAAGCCGCAGAAGCCCGCAGCAGAATTTGCTGCTGTTCTGGCGTCATGTTTTGCACCAGCTCAAACAAACCGGCGCTGCCTGCGAGGTTATCGCCTTCTTTCAGAAGGGCGAGTTGTTCGTCGCTCGGTGAGAACGCATGGCCAAGTACCACCGTGATAAACGCACACAACAACGCAATCAGTAAAATGGTAACGAACTGATTACGAAAAAAATTACCCGTGTCACGGAAAACAGAACTTGCCGTGATAGACATGCACTCTCCTTGAGTCTTACCTGCTGTGATTAAGCCGACAATTGTAACTCAGCCAGCGGCAAAGTAGCAGCATCAACACCTGTATGGAAAAGCATATCTTTGTAAAGAGGCGGTAAGCCGTCGGGACCTTTAACGGGAATACCGGGCGCGCTTACCGGTTGATCGTGGCCGGGCAACGCAAATTTGAACAGGTTTTTGTAACAGACAAAAGGCTGAAAATTGATGTGGATGCGATTAATTCGTCTCTGATTGGTAACCGAAAATTAATCCAGATCAATGAATGTTAAATCTCAAGACTGAATGTGATCTCGATTGGATCGTTATTACTCTTTTGTGGGTATATTCACCGCGCGGATAAAACCATAACGAAGGAGTGGAGATGAAAAAGTTAGCAGTGGCAGCATTGGTTTTAAGCAGTCTCTCTGGTGGAGCCTGGGCGCATGAAGCGGGTGAGTTCTTTATTCGTGCCGGTAGCGCAACGGTTCGCCCGACGGAAGGCTCTGATAACGTGCTTGGGCTGGGCAGTTTTACGGTCGATAACAATACCCAAATGGGTCTGACCTTTACTTATATGGCGACCGATAACATCGGTATCGAGCTGTTGGCCGCCACACCGTTCCGTAACAAAGTGGGCACCGGCCCGACCGGAACCATTGCCACAGTGAATCTGTTACCGCCAACGTTGATGGCGCAGTGGTACTTCTTTGATGCCGACAGCAAGGTGCGTCCTTATGTGGGCGCGGGGATCAACTACACCACTTTCTTTAACACCGATTTCAACGACACCGGGAAAGCGGCAGGTTTGTCTGACCTTAGCGCGGATGATTCCTGGGGCGCAGCGGGGCAGGTTGGGGTGGATTATCTGATTAACCGCGACTGGCTGATTAACGCCTCCGTCTGGTACATGGATATCGACACCGACGTGAAATTTAAAGCCGGCGGCCAGAGCCAGACGATTCATACGCGTCTTGACCCGTGGGTGTTTATGTTCTCAGCAGGCTACCGCTTCTGATGCCTCATTGAGCGGCTGCACGACGCCGCTCATTATTTTATCTTTATGATTTAAAAATAAATTCCTTACATTTCACGAAGGGGCATTTCTCGCATCTTCTGCCGTTCCGCCTAGAATAGCGCGCTTCTCTTTCCAGAAGCAGACCTATTCTAATGAACTATAAATCACTTTTTCTTGTTGCCGCTCTGGCGATCACCGGGTGCAGCGCTAAAGGCGACACGGCCAGCGAACAGCGTGCCACCATTAAAAAAATGCGCACAGATACCCTGAGTAAGCTCTACAACCTGCATCCTGAAGCACGCAGCGATATCGCGCATTCCTCGGGTTATGCTGTATTTTCCAGCAACAGCAGCAAGATTTTCCTGTTTGGTTTTGGTAGCGGCTATGGCGTGGTGAAAGATTCGCGCAGCGGCAAAGACACTTACATGAAAATGGCTCAGGGCGGCGCAGGTGTCGGCGTGGGCGTGAAACAGTTAAGCACCGTGATGGTGTTCCACGATCGTGAGACGCTGAATAAATTCATCACCAACGGCTATGTCGTGGGCGCGGATGCGAATGCGGCCGCAAAATACGACGACAAAGGGGCAGGGGCTGGCACCTCAGCCAGCGCAGTAGCAAAAGATACTCAGTCGCTGCCGTCAAAAGTTAGCGTTTATGAAATGACTGAGAAAGGGCTGGCTGCTCAGGCGATGTTGAACGGCTACAAGTACTGGCCGGATGAAGATCTGAATAAATAACAAAGAAAAAAAGCCCGCACAAGTGCGGGCAAATAATACTGGAAGCAATGTGAGCAATGTCGTACCGAATACCTGAGTGTTTTGCTCAACTATTCGGTAATGAGAAAGATAATGGTTCTCATTAATGGCGTCAACCCCTTCTTTTTTGTGGCTATTTCTAAACGATAAACACAGTGCGATTTTTACTGTCGTCCTGCGGCCAGGCTTCAGCGACTTGTGACAGCGGAACCACTTTGTGGGCAATCGTAAATTGACCAGGCACTGCCGCCTGTAACATATCTCCCGTCGCCTGAATCAGGGCTGACATCGGAAGACTGCCAATCCCGCTGCCCATCAGTTGAAGAGGGGATGAGCGCAGAACAGCGCTGGGCAAACTGATTTCCTGCCCCGCGAGTGAACCCACTTGCACATAACGAACAGGAGCGATGCCTGGTGAGTATTTCGCCAACGCTTTTAGCAAGTTCTCTGCGCTGTTGCCCCAAAGATAGTCGATCACCACATCTACCTGTTCTGCGGCCTGCTCGACAAAGGCCTGAGTCAAAGACAGATCATCTTCAGATAACAACACTGTTACGTCAGCATTAAGGCTGGCAAGCGCCTGTGGATTACGCCCGGTGGCGATAACTTTCTTCGCCCCAAGATAACGCGCAATTTGTACAGCCAGGCGACCAGCACTGCCTGTTGCGCCGTTAATCAGCACCGTTTCACCGGCTTTAAAACCCGCGCGCATCACCAGCGCTGCCCAGGCAGACATGCCCGGATTGGCCATGGCTGCGGCGGTCGCGTCATCCAGATTGTCGGGCAACGGCAGGCAATGGGCGTGATCAACAGGAGCGTATTGCGCCATCGCTCCCCACGGTGAAGGGGGAAACGCGAACCAGACACGCTCGCCTTGTGGCGTGATCCCTACGCCATCCGTACCCGCAATAAACGGCAGAACGCCGTCAAAACTGTAATGCTTGCCGGAAGCCCGGCTTTTTACCACATGGCTAATGGCTGAGGCCTTCACCGTAATCAGTTGCTGGTTTTGACCGGCAATGGGATGGTCAAAATCAGCGTAGACTGGGCCTTGTTTTGGCTCATACACCACGGCTGCTTTCATCTTGTTTCCTCCATAGAGAGATATGTGTAAAATGCACATAATTGATGAGGCCACTCTACGCCCACAGGAAAATATATGCAACATGCACATAAAAAATATGACGTAACTGATTTTCACGGTGCGCTGCTGGATATCCTTAGCGTGATGAATCAGCCCCAGCGCGACGAAGTCTTGCTGGCGGCTGCGGACGTCAAACTGGATCAGGCTTTGTTTCCGTTGCTGGTGGCCATAGGGCGCTACGGCCCGATTGGGGTGGTGGATCTGGCTGACAGGCTAGGGCGTGATTACACCACGGTCAGCCGTCAGGTGAAGCGGTTGCATGAAATGGGGCTCGCGAAGAAACAGCCTGCGGAGCGTGACAAACGAATCAGTGAAGTTTCACTCGCCGAGCAGGGAAAAGCGTTAACGGAGAGTATCGACGACGCACGACAGCGTCTGATGAACGCTATTTTTGCTGACTGGCAGGAAGAGGAAGTCGGGCAGCTATTTCGGCTGGTGCGCAAATATGCGGAGAGTGTGAAAGCAAAAACGCCGCCTGAGGAAGCTCAGACGGCGTGAGGATTACGCGTGGCGAGTGGCAGCTTTCATGTTTTGCACGAAGGCTTTCAACTCAGCCAGCACCGCCGGGTGATTATCGACGTTTTTCTCGATGATTTTGACAATCGCCGAACCGGAGATTGCCCCGGCAGCGCCAGCACCAATCGAGGCGCTCACCTGATCCGGTGCCGAAATACCAAAGCCCTGCAACGGCGGTGCGGCATGGTATTCCTTCAATTTTTCAATCAGGTGATGCAGGGGCAGCGCGGCCTTGTTTTCAGCCCCTGTTACGCCCGCACGGGAAAGCAGGTAGGTATAGCCGCGACCGTGGGAAGCAATCTGGCGCAACAGGTCGTCATCGGCGTTTGGCGGGCAGATGAAAATCGGCGCGACGTTATGGCGCATTGCCGCCTGACGGAATTCCGCTGACTCTTCCACCGGCACATCCGCAACCAGAACGGAATCCACACCAACACGCGCGCATTCTGCATAGAAGTTATCAATCCCGCGATTGAACACCAGGTTAGCGTACATCAGCAGGCCGATGGGAAGGGTTGGATGCTTCTGGCGAATGGCGGCCAGCATTTCGAAACACTGAGTCGGCGTCACGCCGGAGGCAAACGCACGCAGCGTCGCGTTCTGAATGGTTGGGCCATCAGCCAGTGGGTCAGAGAACGGTATGCCCAGCTCCAGCGCATCCGCCCCGGCTTCAATCAGCGTATCGATGATTTTCAGCGACTGTTCAGGGGTCGGGTCGCCCAGCGTGACGAAGGGAACAAACGCGCCTTCCTTGCGATTTTTCAGCTCAGCAAACAGGTTGTCATAGCGTTCCATCAGATTTCCCCTCGTGCTTTCAGGATGTCATGTACGGTGAAGATGTCTTTATCGCCGCGGCCGGAAAGGTTAACCACCAACAGCTGCTCTTTGTCCGGGTTCTCGCGCATCATTTTCAGGGCGTGAGCCAGCGCGTGGGAAGATTCCAGCGCCGGGATAATCCCTTCATGGCGGCTCAATGCTTTAAAGGCATCCAGCGCTTCGTTATCGGTAATCGACACATATTCTGCACGGCCAATGCTGTTCAGGAAGGCGTGCTGCGGCCCAACGGAAGGGAAATCCAGCCCCGCAGAAATGGAGTAAGACTCTTCAATTTGGCCTTCTTCGGTCTGCATCATCGGCGATTTCATGCCGAAGTAGATGCCGACACGCCCGTGCTTCAATGGCGCACCGTGTTCACCGGTTTCGATACCGTGACCCGCCGGTTCAACACCGATCAGGCCAACGGAAGTTTCGTCGATGAAATCCGCAAACATGCCGATAGCGTTAGAACCCCCGCCAACACAGGCGATAACTGCATCGGGCAGACGGCCTTCGCGCTCCTTAATCTGCACTTTGGTTTCTTCGCCAATCATGCGCTGGAATTCACGCACGATGGTCGGGAACGGGTGTGGGCCAGCCGCAGTACCGAGCATATAGTGTGCAGTTTCATAGCTGCCAGACCAGTCGCGCAGTGCCTCGTTACAGGCATCTTTCAGCGTGGCGGAGCCGCTGTGAACGGCAATCACTTCAGCACCCATCAGGCGCATACGGAACACGTTTGGCGACTGACGTTCAATGTCTTTCGCACCCATATAAATGCGGCATTTCAGACCGAGCAGGGCACAAGCAAGTGCGGAAGCTACACCGTGCTGACCAGCGCCAGTTTCGGCGATGATTTCAGTTTTGCCCATGCGCTTTGCCAGCAATGCCTGGCCCAGCACCTGATTGGTTTTGTGCGCGCCGCCGTGCAGCAAATCTTCACGCTTGAGGTACAGCGTGGTTTTAGTGCCTTCTGTCAGGTTCTGGCATTTGGTCAGCGCGGTTGGGCGACCGGCGTAGTTTTTCAGCAGGTCAGTAAACTGCGCCTGAAATTCGGGATCTTTCTGCGCACTGACGAACGCTTCTTCCAGCTGGCGCAGAGCCGGCATCAGGATTTGCGGCACATACATGCCGCCAAATTCGCCAAAGTACGGGTTCAGTAATGTGTTCATGTCCATTTCCTTAATATGCGCGCAGCGTCTGAAAGACCGAGGCCAGTTTGCTGGCATCTTTAATGCCCGGTTCAGACTCTACACCTGAATTGAAATCGAGCCCGGCGCAGCCGCTTTTCGCTGCTTCTACACAGTTATCCGGGCTAAGGCCGCCTGCAAGCAGCACGTTACTTAAGTCTTGTCCGTTCAGCAGCGACCAGTCGAAGCGCTCGCCGGTGCCGCCCTGACCGTTATCAAACACGTATTTCTCAACGTGATTCAGGTTGCGGGCAGGCAGGGTGTCTTTGACACTCAACGCTTTCCAGATTTGAACTTTCTCTGGCAGCTGGCTGCGCAGTGCGTCGATATAAGCCTGATCTTCGCTGCCGTGCAGTTGAACCGCAGCCAGCTTCAGGTTTTCTGCTTTCGCCACGATGTCCGCAATGTCGTTATTGCGGAACACGCCAACGTAGCTCAGAGGGGCACTTTCCATCACGGTACGAGCTTGCGCTTCTTCAACAAAGCGAGGGGACGACGGCACAAAAATCAGCCCGCCGTAAATCGCTCCGGCTTCGAAAGCCGCTTTAGCATCTTCACCGCGAGTCAGACCGCAGACTTTGTTTTCACCCAGCAGCACACGGCGAACCGCAGCGTTGAGATCGTCATGCGACATCATCGCAGAACCAATCAGGAAGCCGTTTGCGAAGTGGCTCAGCTCGCGAACCTGGCCGTAGGTATTGATGCCGGATTCGCTGATAACCGTCACACCCGCGCCTAAACGTGGGGCTAACTGGCGAGTGCGGTTCAAATCGATAGAGAGGTCTCGCAGGTCACGGTTGTTAATGCCGACCACTTTCGCGTTAAGGGCAATGGCCCGCTCCAGCTCTTCTTCGTTACTGACTTCGGTCAGCACGCCCATGCTCAGGCTGTGTGCCACGGCGGAAAGCTGGCGATATTCTTCGTCATCCAGCACGGAGAGCATCAACAGGCAGGCATCTGCCTGATAAAAGCGCGCCAGGTAGATTTGATACGGGTCGACGATAAAGTCTTTGCACAAAATCGGCTGAGGCGCTATCTCGCTGACAATCGGCAGAAAATCAAAACTGCCCTGGAAATACTTCTCGTCCGTCAGCACAGAGATGGCGGACGCATAGTGTTTGTAGACACCGGCGATACGCGCCGGGTCGAAGTCTTCACGGATCACACCTTTGGACGGCGATGCTTTTTTGCATTCGAGAATAAACGCGGTACGTGCACCTTGCAGGGCATCATAGAAGTGGCGTTTGCTTGGCTCGACGTCGTTCTGGAAACTGGCTAACGGCTGTTGCACTTTACGGGCTTCTACCCAGAGGCGTTTATCGGCAACAATTTTGGCTAACACGGTCTGCATTTTTTATCCTCTTGCCGCTAATGCGGTCACGCGATCGTAGGCGGCACCACTGTGGAGAACGTCCAGCACTTGCTGCACGTTGGCTTTCAAATCTTCCTGGCCGTGCAGGCGCATCAACATGGCGACGTTGACCGCGACAGCGGCCTCGTGGGCGGCTTCACCTTTACCTTGTAACAAGCGTGAGAGAATGTCACGGTTTTCTTCCGGCGTGCCGCCAGCCAGCTGTTCCTGACGATACGGCGTCAGACCGAAGTCGTCAGCCGTGAGCTGATAGCTCAGAATTTCGCCGTCTTTCAGCTCGGCCACCACGGTTGGGGCATGCAGGGAAACTTCATCCATACCGCCGCTATGCACCACGGCAGCACGCTGATAACCCAGCACGCGCAGAGTTTCGGCAATCGGTAATACCAGTTCCGGGCTGTACACACCAATCAATGCCAGCGGCGGATGTGCCGGGTTGATCAGCGGCCCGAGCACGTTAAACAGCGTGCGGGTTTTCAACTGCTGACGCACTGGCATCGCATGACGGAAACCGGTGTGATATTTCGGTGCGAACAGGAAGCAAACGCCCAGTTCATCCAGTGCTTCACGCGATTTGTCGGCGTTCATGTCCAGGTTGATGCCGAACGCAGCCAGCAAATCAGATGAGCCGGATTTACTGGAAACGCTGCGGTTGCCGTGTTTGGCAACTTTCAGCCCACAGGCCGCGGCGACAAACGCGCTGGCCGTTGAAATATTGATGCTGTTGCTGCCATCGCCACCCGTTCCGACGATATCGGCAAACGGGTAATCAGGGCGAGGGAACGGGGCAGCGTTTTCCAGCAGGGCGGTTGCAGCACCGGCGATTTCCTGCGGGTCTTCGCCGCGCACTTTCATGCTCACCAGCGCAGCCGCAAGCTGTTCTGGCTTCACTTCACCACGCACCACGGCAGAGAACAGCTGATGGCTTTCCTGCTGCGTCAGGATCTCAGCCTGGTACAGTTTTTCCAGAATCGGCTGCAGTGTGTTGGCTGGTTCCAGTTTCTTCAGCGCCCATTCGAGGGTCTGTTCCAGCAGACGTGCACCGTGGCTGGTCAGAATGGATTCCGGATGGAACTGGAAACCGACAACGCGATCCGCATCATGACGAACTGCCATCACCATGCCGTTAAAGCTGGCGTTGATAGTCAGCCCGGCAGGAATGTTGCTGCCGACCAGGGAGTGGTAACGAGCCACTGGCAATGGATTCGGTAAACCAGCAAACATGCCCTGGCCGTCATGCTCAATGCTTGACGCTTTACCGTGCAGGATTTCACCCGCCTGACCGACATAGCCGCCATAGGCTTCAACAATCGCCTGATGGCCGAGGCAGATGCCAATAATCGGCAGTTTGCCGCGCATACGGGTCAGCAATTCTGGCATACAGCCCGCTTCAGACGGTGCGCCTGGACCTGGAGAGAGCATCAGCACGGGGTTATCCATGGTGCCGATACGTTCAATCAGTGCTTGAGCCGGAACGTGGTTACGGTAAATCACCACGTTGTGACCGTTCGAGCGCAGCTGGTCTGCCAGGTTGTAAGTGAATGAGTCGATATTATCGAGCAGCAGAATGTCAGCCATCAGAAAATCTCCTGTGCGTGGTGGGCCGCAGCAATGGCGCGCAGCACCGCGCGAGCTTTATTACGGGTTTCGTCGGCTTCAGACTGCGGTACGGAATCCAGTACCACGCCAGCGCCAGCCTGAACGGTGGCGATGCCATTTTCGACAAAGGCAGAGCGGATCACGATGCAGGTATCGAGATCGCCGTGAGCAGTAAAGTAACCGACCGCGCCGCCGTAGCTGCCGCGACGTTTACCTTCTGCGGCGGCGATGAGTTGCATCGCACGCACTTTTGGCGCACCGCTCAGGGTGCCCATGTTCATGCAGGCGCGGTAGGCGTGCAGCACGTCCAGATCCTGACGCAGTTCGCCGACCACACGGGACACCAGATGCATCACGAACGAGTAGCGGTCGACTTTGGTGAGGTCTGCCACATAACGGCTGCCCGGCGTACAAATACGCGCCAGATCGTTACGCGCCAGGTCAACCAGCATCAGGTGTTCTGACAATTCTTTGTGGTCAGTACGCATTTCCAGTTCGATACGGCTGTCGAGATCCCTGTCCAGAGAGCCATCAGCACGACGACCGCGTGGACGCGTTCCGGCAATCGGGTAGATTTCAATCTGACGGTTATTGGCGTCGTATTTCAGGGAGCTTTCCGGAGACGCACCAAACAAGGTGAAATCGTTATCCTGCATAAAGAACATGTACGGGCTAGGATTGCTTTTCTTCAGCACGTCATAAGCGGCCAGCGGAGAAGGGCAAGGCAGAGAGAAGCGGCGAGAAGGCACGACCTGGAAAATTTCGCCGGCGCGAATGGCACGCTGCATTTTGCGAACCACGGCACCGTATTCGTCATCGCTCTGATTTACTTCCGTCTGCATCTGCTCGATTTTGGTTACCGGCAGCGGCATTGGCGGTTCGTTCAACTGCTGGCGCAGTTGCTCAACACGTTTCGTCAGACGCTGTTTTTCAGCGTCAGAAGGAGTAAACAGGCTGGCCTGAATGCGGCTGGTTTTGGTCTGGTGGTCAATCACCAGCAGCGTTTCGGCCAGATAGAAGCAGTAATCCGGGCAGGCGGTGTCGCTGTCCAGTTGCGGTAAATCTTCAAAACCGGCGACCAGGTCATAGGCGAACAGACCGCCGAAGAACATGGCTTCGCGCTCATTAACGGGCACTGTCACCAGCGTTTGCAGCAGGCGGAAAGCATCAAACACCGAAAGCGAACACAGGCGAGCATCTTCGTCGAGCAGCGTGCTAACCGCAGGGAAACGCAGGATGCGGCCGTTGGGCTGGTGTTGATTATCGACACCGGCTGGCAGCGCGTTATCCAGCAAATCCAGCAGGGCAGCGCCGTTAGCAGACAGCGCCTGAATAGTGACAGTGTCACCTAATGCAGTAATGCGCAACGCGCTGTCAACCAACAGCAGGCTTTTTAAATCGTCTTTACTGTCGATATCTGCGGATTCCAGCAGCAGCGTTGCCGGGCGAGCTCCGCAAATCTGATGAAACAGCGCGGTCGGATTCTCGCGATAGATTGCGTCACTGGTCAGAAGCTCGAGCTCGGGTTTTTGTGTTTGCATTTTCGTTCTCGTCTCTCTCGGATGTTTTGGTTCAATAAAAAGCCCGCTCATTGGCGGGCCTGGTATCTGTTCGTCTTCTCCAGACGCGATCGCACAGCCCGTTAACAGGGGGTACGCCACCAGCTATGCAGAGTAACGGAAAAGTGGGTCATCGCAGATACCTCATTGTGTGAACTTGCGTACTAGTTAACTAGTCCATGAGCCTAAAGTCAACCCTTGTTTGTAGAAATCTTACTTTTCGGGTTTTGAGGTGAAAGGCTGAGGCAAAAGCACAGGAAACTACCAGGATTAATGAAGAGGGCTCATAAGTCCAATGGGCAGCCGGTGGGTAATGCGAAGCGCTCACTGGCGATACACTTGTGTGACTGAGCACAAGCTAAACCGGAGAACAAAATGAAAATTATACGCAACGCCAGCACGCCGTCCGTGAAAGGTCCGGAAGACTATTTTACCGGGCAGGTCAGAATCGATTCGCCATTTCAGGCAACCCCGCCAGCGCGAGTCGGCGGCGCAACCGTCACCTTTGAACCCGGCGCTCGTACGGCCTGGCATACGCACCCGCTTGGGCAGACTCTGATTGTTATTCATGGGCAGGGTTGGGTTCAGCGTGAAGGTGAGGCGAAACAGACGATAAATCAGGGCGATATTGTCTGGATCCCGGAAGAGGTTCGCCATTGGCACGGCGCGACGTCGACCACCGCCATGACGCACATCGCCATCGCTGAATCACTGAATGGCAGCCCGGTGACCTGGCTTGAGAAAGTGAGCGACGCTGATTTCAACGCCTGAACCCTCCCACTGGCCTCACGACACGGCGTGAGGCTTTCGTTTCAGAAATTCATTCACAAAGGCTATGATGGGCGCCGAAATGTTTGACCATAATGCCGTCCAGCCATAACCGGAGCGATTTTGAGCGACCATCCCTACGCCGTCATTTATGATTTACACAGCCACACCACCGCCTCCGATGGCCGACTGACACCTGAAGAACTGGTGCACCGCGCACTGGAAATGCGAGTCGGGACGCTCGCGATTACCGATCATGACAGCGTGGCCGCCATCCCTGCGGCGAGAGCAGAAATTGCCCGCGCACAACTCCCCATCGAATTAATTACCGGGGTGGAGATCTCCACCGTCTGGGAAAATCACGAGATTCACATCGTCGGCTTGAATATCGATATTGAGCATCCTGCGATGACCGCGTTTCTGGCCGAGCAAACAGAGCGCCGTCAACAAAGAGCAAAGCTGATTGCTGAACGCCTCGATAAAGCCCAAATCCCCGGCGCTTGGGAAGGCGCGTTAAAACTGGCAGACGGCGGGGCGGTGACGCGCGGTCATTTTGCCCGTTTTCTGGTTGAGGCGGGTAAAGCCAACAACATTGCCGACGTGTTCAAAAAATATCTGGCGCGCGGGAAAACCGGATACGTTCCGCCGCAGTGGTGTACAATAGATCAAGCTATTGATGTCATTCATCATTCTGGCGGCAAGGCGGTGATCGCCCATCCGGCGCGCTATAATCTTTCTGCCAAGTGGCTGAAAAGATTGCTGGCACACTTCAGCGAATGTGGCGGCGATGCGATGGAAGTCGCTCAGTGCCAGCAGGCTCCCCACGAACGCGCCCAACTCGCGGCGTATGCGCGTCAGTACGGATTACTGGCGTCACAAGGGTCTGATTTCCATCAGCCTTGTCCGTGGATTGAACTGGGTCGCAAACTGTGGCTACCCGCCGGAGTAGAAGGCGTGTGGCAGAGCTGGGAACAGCCGCAAGAGATCATTGAGAGGGAAGTATGAGTCAGTTTTTTTATATTCATCCGGATAACCCGCAGCAGCGCCTGATTAACCAGGCCGTGGAAATCGTGCGTAAGGGCGGCGTTATCGTCTACCCAACGGATTCCGGCTATGCGCTGGGCTGCAAAATTGAAGACAAAGGCGCGATGGAGCGAATCTGTCGTATTCGTCATCTGCCTGACGGGCACAACTTCACCCTGATGTGCCGCGACCTGTCGGAGCTGTCGACGTACTCGTTTGTCGATAACGTGGCGTTTCGTCTGATCAAGAACAACACTCCGGGCAACTACACGTTCATCCTTAAAGGCACCAAAGAAGTTCCGCGTCGCCTGCTGCAGGAAAAGCGTAAAACCATCGGGATGCGTGTGCCGTCCAACCCGATAGCGCAAATGCTGCTCGAAGCGCTGGGCGAGCCGATGTTGTCGACGTCGCTAATGCTGCCGGGCAACGAGTTTACCGAGTCTGACCCGGAAGAGATTAAAGATCGCCT
The DNA here is from genome assembly GCF_044900545.1 of Scandinavium sp. NPDC088450. Classification (NCBI taxonomy): domain Bacteria; kingdom Pseudomonadati; phylum Pseudomonadota; class Gammaproteobacteria; order Enterobacterales; family Enterobacteriaceae; genus Scandinavium; species Scandinavium sp. NPDC088450. The sequence continues at coordinate 66,255 of NZ_JBJDNI010000028.1, forward strand.
GGAGAAAGTGGTCGATTTGGTCATTCATGGCGGCTATCTTGGCCAGCAGCCGACCACGGTTATCGATCTGACCGAAGATGCGCCAGTGGTGGTGCGTGAAGGCGTCGGTGATGTGAAGCCGTTTCTGTAAAAGCTCTTTCGGTTACATCAAGGGGAATGGCACTCGCTATTCCCTTTTTTATTATCAGTAATGCAGCAAAAAACTATTCTGCCCTCTTGCAGGCTTGAAAATTCAGAGCAATGTCATTGCTGGACAACAGTTGGCTGCATAAAGTCAATGATGTGTATTCCCTATAAATGAAGGAACGATTATGTTGAAGCAAAGCAAAAGCGTTACCGCTGTGGTCACCGTGCTTTCGCTGGCATTGCTATCAGGCACTGCCATTGCAAACCCCGGCAACGGTAATGGCAATCATGGTAACAACGGCAATAGTGCAAACCACGGTAATAGCGGCAACAAAAACGATAAGAGCGACAATGGAAAAGGGAACTCGAGTGATAACCATGGTGGTCGTAAGAATTACGGCAAGCCAGATCATGTGGATTCCGACATCAGCTTCAATGATGCCCGTCGAATTGCAGTGAATTTAGGCTTAACAGGTTACAAGTCTTTGCCGCCGGGCATTGCGAAAAATCTCGCGCGCGGGAAGCCACTGCCTCCAGGTATCGCGAAGAAAGTTGTTCCGGCTTCGATGCTGAACCAATTGCCGTACTATCCGGGTTATGAATGGCGTGCAATTGGAGACGATCTGGTGCTTGTGGCGCTGAGTACGGCGATTGTGACGTCTATCATCAACGGCGTGTTTAACTAAGTTTGAGACGGCATGTCGGTTGATAATCTGCTTAGCTAAGCGCTGTTTTAACAGATTATTTTCCCCGAGGGAGCGCCTGTGCTCCCTTTTGTATTGCTTATAATTCACTCAGTGACTACGTTTTAGGAGATGAGCGTCATTGCGAACAAAGTAGGTTACATCGTGGTGAACATCGCGTATAATGGCTTTCATTAAAATGTGCTAACGCATTGATTTATATAGGTTTGTTAGTTCCATGTCGACGCCTGGGAAGGCGACACCTTAAGGAAGCTCGATGAGCGAGAAATTACAGAAAGTGCTGGCCCGTGCTGGCCACGGCTCCCGCCGTGAAATCGAAACGATGATTCAGGCCGGGCGCGTCAGCGTCGATGGCAAAATTGCGACGCTCGGCGATCGCGTAGAAGTGATTCCTGGCCTGAAAATCCGTATCGACGGACACCTGATCTCCGTGAAAGAGTCGGTAGAGCAGATTTGCCGCGTACTGGCCTATTACAAACCGGAAGGTGAACTGTGTACACGCAGCGATCCGGAAGGGCGTCCGACAGTCTTTGACCGTCTGCCAAAACTGCGTGGCGCACGCTGGATTGCCGTTGGCCGTCTGGATGTGAACACCTGCGGTCTGCTGCTGTTCACCACGGATGGTGAACTGGCGAACCGTCTGATGCACCCAAGCCGCGAAGTTGAGCGTGAATACGCGGTACGCGTGTTTGGTGAAATTGATGACAACAAAGTACGTCAGCTGTCACGCGGCGTGCAGCTTGAAGATGGCCCGGCGGCCTTCAAGACCATCAAGTTCACCGGCGGTGAAGGGATTAACCAGTGGTACAACGTCACGCTGACAGAAGGGCGCAACCGTGAAGTTCGCCGTCTGTGGGAAGCGGTAGGCGTGCAGGTGAGCCGCCTGATTCGCGTGCGTTACGGCGATATCCTCCTGCCAAAAGGCCTGCCACGTGGCGGCTATACCGAACTCGATCTGGCGCAAACTAACTACCTGCGCGAGCTGGTAGAGCTGAAGCCAGAAACCGAATCCAAAGTTGCGGTAGAGAAAGATCGCCGTCGCATGAAGGCGAACCAGATTCGCCGTGCGGTGAAACGCCATACTCAGGTGAGCGGAAAACCCGCTCGTAGCGGTGGGGCTCGCCGCACCAGCAGCCGAAACAACGGCAGCGGTTCATAAGAAAAAGGCTCTTCGGAGCCTTTTTTAATGGGCAGAAATCAGTAGTCGATCCCGATTTGCGCTTTCACCCCGGCATCAAACGCGTGCTTCACAGGGCGTAACTCGCTGACCGTATCCGCCATATCCAGAATCTCACGATGACAGCCGCGACCGGTGATAATGACCGTTTGCTGGTGCGGACGATTTCGTAACGCCGTCAGCACTTCTTCCAGTGGCAGATAATCATAGGCCACCATATAAGTCAGCTCATCGAGAACCACCAGATCCAACTGCTCATCCGCCATCATTCGCTTCGCGTGTTGCCACACTTTCATGCAGGCGGCGGTGTCGCCCGCTTTATCCTGAGTGTTCCAGGTAAAACCTGTAGCCATCACCTGAAACTCGACGCCGTGAGGTTCGAGCAAATTACGCTCCCCGTTGGGCCAGTCGCCTTTGATAAACTGGATCACGCCCACTTTTTTACCGTGCCCGACGGCGCGTGTTGCGGTACCAAAAGCTGCAGTTGTTTTTCCTTTGCCATTACCGGTTAGCACCAGAATGATACCTCGTTCGTCCTGTGCTTCTTCGATACGGGCATCCACTTTCTCTTTCAGACGCTGCTGGCGCTCGCGATGGCGATCGTCACTCATTGTGCAATTCCTGGTTTACGGCCCGGTTGGGCATCGAAGGTGGTGCCGGTTTTACGACGGCTGTCATCGCCCATCAGCCATAAATAAAGTGGCATGATGTCGGCTGGGGTTTTCAGTTTTTGCGGATCTTCTGTTGGGAACGCGCTGGCTCGCATTCCGGTACGCGTGCCACCTGGGTTGATGCAGTTCACCCGCAGGCGACCCTGATACTCTTCAGCCAGCACCTGCATCATGCCTTCAGTGGCGAATTTTGACACCGCGTAGGCTCCCCAATTCGCGCGGCCTTGCTGGCCTACGCTGGAAGAGGTGAACACCAACGAGCCGCCATCTGCTTTAAGTAATAAAGGAAGGAGCGCCTGAGTCAGTATAAAAGTGCCGTTGACGTTGACCTGCATAACATCCTGCCACACGGCGGGATTTTGCTGATCCATCGGCACCACATCACCGAGCAGACCTGCGTTATGCAACACCCCGTCAAGGCGGGGATAATGGATGCCGATTTTCTGCGCCAGCTGTTGGCACTCATCCGGCGTGCAGGTCAGTAAATCCAGGGTAAACCACTGCGCAGGAAGGCCGCCTTCCTGTTGAATCTGTTGTGCGACGCTGCGCAGCTTGTCTTCGTTACGGCCCAGCAGCACGACGCTTGCACCATAGCGAGCGTAGGTCAGGGCGGCTTCGCGACCAATGCCATCGCTGGCACCTGTCACAAGAATGATACGATTTTGCAGCAAATCGCGTTGCGGTTGATAATGCACGGGCGTTCTCCTGTAGCTCTACCGCGAGCTACGTGACTGTTCTTGTTCTGTGAATTCTCTTTTTGGGCTTTATGCCTTAAATCCCCGGCCATTACAATCAGCCAGGCGGAAAGGCTGTTCAGAATTAACATTTTGCAATCATTTCATTGACGCGTAAAAAAACCGGAAGCCAGTACGCAGCGTACAATTCCGGCGCAAGACGCACTGAAATGGCTGTTGTACACTGTGCGCGATAACCGAGTGATTCTTTTTCAAGGTGGAAGCGTGGAACTACTTTCTCAATATGGGTTGTTTTTGGCGAAAATCGCCACGGTTGTAGTCGCGATAGCGGTGATTGCCACACTTATCGTGAATCTTACCCAACGCAAAAAGCAGCGTGGAGAGCTGCGGATCACCAATCTGAGTGACCAGTATAAAGAGATGCAGGAAGACATGAGCGTGGCGCTGTTGGACGGCCCACAGCAGAAGCTCTGGCTCAAAGCGCAAAAGAAAAAGCACAAGCTTGAGGCGAAAACCGCGAAAGCAAACGCGAAGAAAGGCGTCAGCGAATCCGGCGATAAACCGCGTGTGTGGGTGCTGGATTTTAAGGGCAGTATGGATGCGCATGAAGTCGCCTCTCTGCGCGAAGAGGTGACCGCAGTGCTCGCCGTCATCAAGCCACAGGATCAGGTGGTTGTTCGTCTGGAAAGTCCTGGCGGTGTGGTGCATGGCTATGGTCTGGCGGCATCGCAACTGCAACGCCTGCGTGACAAACAGGTGCCCATTACGATTACTGTCGACAAAGTCGCGGCCAGCGGCGGGTATATGATGGCGTGTGTGGGCGATAAAATCGTCTCGGCGCCGTTTGCGATTATCGGCTCGATTGGCGTGGTAGCGCAGATCCCGAACTTTAACCGCTTCCTGAAAAATAAAGACATCGACATCGAGCTTCACACCGCGGGGCAGTACAAACGTACGCTGACGCTGTTAGGCGAGAATACCGAAGAAGGGCGGCAGAAATTCCGCGAAGATCTGAACGAAACGCACCTGCTGTTCAAAGAGTTTGTCCACCAGATGCGTCCGCAACTGGACATTGATTCGGTGGCGACGGGTGAACACTGGTACGGCAGCCAGGCGCTGGAGAAAGGGCTGGTGGATGAGATTGGCACCAGCGACGATCTGCTGTTGAGCCTGATGGACGGTCGTGATGTGCTTAACGTGCGCTATCTGCAACGCAAAAAACTGGTCGACCGTTTTACCGGCAGCGCCGCGGAGAGTGCGGACCATTTGCTGATGCGCTGGTGGCAGCGTGGGCAAAAACCGATGATGTAAACCGGTGAAAAAAAAAGAGCGAGGCATGACCCTCGCTCTTTTTTTTAGTCAATCAGGTGATATTTTTCTGAGAGCTGGTGTGCGAGATATTTGAACATGTTGAATACCGCGGTGCTCCTGGCTGTGGGCAAACCTTGCTCATCAAGATAATACTCACCACTAAAGACCAGCACGCCATTACGTTGCTCCACACCCGTCGCTTCGATGCCTTTCAACGTGTCATCGTGTTCGCGAATAAGGCGGTTGGCTTCTACCAGCAGAGAGTGACGATCGATAGGTTGGGATGTTTCTTGCATATCAGACTCCTTTAAAACAGTGGCGCTAGTCTACGCCCGGCACGCGCAACGGGCAAATTTTCCCTGTGAAACACAAGGACATGCCAATGGCGCGCCCGCTGGCGGGAATGGCATTTGCGTGCTAATAAGGTTGCGTAACGAATTTTATCAGGTACAGTGTGCGCTTTCTGCAATCTGGCAACAGATTTGCTTGACATTCGACCGAAAATTCTTCGTGCTATATGACCTGGTTGGAATTGGCCAGCAAACTCACTCCTCTGCGAGCGACTTCTGGGGTCGTCACAGAGAAGGGGTTGAACTCCATTGACGCCGCCACTACATCAGGCTCGTCACCAATGGAAGGTGAATTCAAGCGCGAAATATGCACGGCCTCCTTCTGGACAGGTGTGTATTCCTGGAAGAATCAAATTAGGTAAAGGTGAATATGGGTAAAGCTCTCGTTATCGTTGAGTCCCCGGCAAAAGCCAAAACGATCAATAAGTATCTGGGTAATGACTACGTGGTGAAATCCAGCGTCGGTCATATCCGCGATTTGCCGACCAGTGGCTCAGCAACCAAAAAGAGCGCTGACTCTGCCTCCACCAAAACGGCGAAAAAGCCGAAAAAGGATGAACGCGGTGCGCTGGTTAACCGCATGGGCGTTGATCCCTGGCATGACTGGGAAGCACAGTATGAAGTGCTGCCAGGGAAAGAAAAGGTCGTTTCAGAGCTCAAACAGTTGGCCGAAAAAGCCGACCACATCTATCTCGCGACCGACCTTGACCGCGAAGGGGAAGCCATTGCATGGCACTTGCGGGAAGTGATCGGTGGGGATGACTCACGCTATAGCCGCGTGGTGTTTAACGAAATTACCAAGAATGCGATTCGTCAGGCGTTCGACACGCCGGGCGAACTGAATATTGACCGTGTGAACGCTCAGCAGGCGCGTCGTTTTGTCGACCGCGTTGTGGGTTACATGGTGTCTCCGCTGCTGTGGAAGAAAATTGCCCGTGGGCTTTCCGCTGGTCGCGTACAGTCAGTGGCTGTGCGTCTGGTTGTGGAACGCGAGCGTGAGATTAAAGCGTTTGTGCCAGAAGAATTCTGGGAAATTGACGCCAACACCACCACGCCTGCTGGTGACGCGCTGCCGCTTGAAGTGAGCCATCATCACGACAAACCTTTCCGTCCGGTGACTCGCGAAGAGACCATGGCGGCGGTGAGCCTGCTTGAAAAAGCACGCTACAGTGTGCTTGAGCGTGAAGATAAGCCGACCAGCAGTAAGCCGAGTGCGCCTTTCATTACTTCAACGCTGCAGCAGGCGGCAAGTACTCGTCTCGGTTACGGCGTGAAGAAAACCATGATGATGGCCCAGCGTCTGTATGAAGCAGGTCACATCACCTATATGCGTACGGACTCCACCAACCTGAGTCAGGACGCGGTGAACATGGTTCGCGGTTACATCGGGGATAATTTTGGCAAGAAATACCTGCCAGAAAACCCGAATCAGTACGCCAGCAAAGAAAATTCACAGGAAGCCCACGAAGCGATTCGTCCTTCTGACGTTGCCGTGCTTGCTGAATCGCTGAAGGACATGGAAGCTGACGCGCAGAAACTGTATCAGCTGATCTGGCGTCAGTTTGTGGCCTGTCAGATGACACCGGCGCAGTATGATTCCACCACGCTGACCGTTGGCGCGGGTGATTTCAAACTGAAAGCCCGTGGTCGTACGCTGCGTTTTGACGGCTGGACCAAAGTGATGCCTGCGCTGCGTAAAGGCGATGAAGACAGAACGCTGCCCGCGGTACAGAAAGGCGATGCGCTGTCGCTGGTTGAATTGCTGCCTGCGCAACACTTCACCAAACCGCCTGCACGCTTCAGTGAAGCTTCACTGGTTAAAGAGCTCGAAAAACGCGGTATTGGCCGTCCGTCGACCTATGCGTCAATCATCTCGACCATTCAGGATCGTGGTTATGTGCGCGTTGAAAACCGCCGTTTCTACGCCGAGAAGATGGGTGAGATTGTTACCGACCGTCTGGAAGAAAACTTCCGCGAGCTGATGAACTATGATTTCACCGCGCAGATGGAAAGCAGCCTTGACCAGGTCGCCAACCATCAGGCTGAGTGGAAACAAGTTCTGAACGACTTCTTCGGTGATTTCACTCGTCATCTTGAAGCCGCAGAAAAAGATCCAGAAGAGGGCGGCATGAAGCCGAACTCGATGATCCTGACCAGCATCGATTGCCCAACTTGCGGACGCAAAATGGGCATTCGTACCGCCAGCACTGGCGTGTTCCTGGGATGTTCTGGTTATGCGCTGCCACCAAAAGAGCGCTGCAAAACCACTATCAACCTGGTGCCGGAAAACGAAGTACTGAACGTGCTGGAAGGCGATGACGCTGAAACCAACGCGCTGCGGGCCAAACGTCGTTGCGCGAAATGCGGCACGGCGATGGACAGCTACCTGATCGATCCGAAGCGTAAACTGCACGTCTGTGGTAACAACCCGACTTGCGATGGCTACGAAATCGAAGAGGGTGAGTTCCGCATTAAGGGCTACGACGGCCCGATTGTTGAGTGTGAGAAATGTGGTTCTGAAATGCACCTGAAAATGGGGCGCTTCGGTAAGTACATGGCTTGTACCAACGACGACTGCAAGAACACGCGTAAGATCCTGCGTAACGGTGAAGTGGCTCCGCCAAAAGAAGATCCGGTTCCGCTGCCAGAACTGCCTTGCGAAAAATCTGACGCCTACTTCGTTCTGCGTGATGGTGCTGCGGGCGTATTCCTCGCTGCGAACACCTTCCCGAAATCACGTGAAACTCGTGCGCCGCTGGTGGAAGAGTTGTTCCGCTTCCGCGATCGTCTGCCGGAGAAATTGCGTTATCTGGCGGATGCTCCACAGGAAGATCCACAGGGCAACAAAACGATGGTGCGTTTCAGCCGTAAAACGAAGCAGCAATACGTGGCTTCAGAGAAAGAAGACGGTAAAGCCAGCGGCTGGTCTGCCTTCTTTATCGACGGAAAATGGCAGGAAGTGGCGAAGAAATAAGCCTTTCTGAGCATTAGGAAACACCGCTAAGGGCCGCATTGCGGCCCTTTTTATTCCTGCGTTATTATTTTTTATTCACATCTATACACATCCGGTATAAATGATATAGTGGTTATAGTTAACCACTTTCTTATTATCAAATCGTATTAGGCATCACGGCCTTTACGCATGCGGATACCGGTCATGAAACTACAGCAACTCCGTTATATCGTTGAGGTTGTGAACCATAACCTTAACGTCTCCTCGACCGCCGAAGGGCTTTACACCTCGCAGCCGGGCATCAGTAAACAAGTTCGTATGCTCGAGGACGAGCTGGGCATTCAAATCTTCGCACGTAGCGGTAAGCATCTGACCCAGGTGACGCCAGCCGGGCAGGAGATCATCCGCATTGCGCGTGAAGTGCTGTCAAAAGTCGAAGCCATTAAGTCAGTCGCAGGCGAACACACCTGGCCGGACAAAGGGTCGCTGTATGTCGCAACCACGCACACACAGGCGCGGTACGCACTTCCTGGCGTCATTAAAGGCTTTATCGAACGTTATCCTCGCGTGTCATTGCATATGCATCAGGGTTCGCCAACTCAGATTGCGGAGGCGGTTTCTAAGGGTAATGCCGACTTTGCGATTGCAACCGAAGCGCTGCATTTGTACGACGACCTGGTGATGCTGCCGTGCTATCACTGGAACCGCTCGATTGTGGTCACGCCAGATCACCCGCTGGCCGGGAAAGGGTCCGTGACCATTGAAGAACTGGCACAGTACCCGCTGGTGACCTATACCTTCGGCTTTACCGGGCGTTCCGAACTGGATACTGCGTTTAACCGCGCAGGATTAACCCCGCGCATTGTCTTTACCGCGACCGATGCCGATGTGATTAAAACCTACGTTCGTTTGGGGCTGGGAGTGGGGGTGATAGCCAGCATGGCTGTTGATCCGGTGTCCGATCCGGATTTAGTGAAGCTGGAAGCCAAAGACATCTTCAGCCACAGCACCACCAAAATTGGCTTCCGTCGCAGCACCTTCCTGCGCAGTTATATGTATGATTTTATTCAACGCTTTGCCCCGCACCTGACCCGAGATGTGGTGGATACCGCGGTGGCGTTGCGCTCGAATGAAGATATCGAAGCGATGTTCAAAGACATTAAATTACCCGAGAAATAATACCCTCAGTCATTATTGATATCCCCGGCGACGGGGATATTGTGAAAGAGATCACTTAACGTAAATTAAAATCGCCCTCATTTGCATTTAATCCCTCCCAGCCATCCTTTTCTAAAAAAATCGAAAACCAGATAAAGCCGCGTCAAACGGTAACAAAGTAGAAACTATTTTGCCGCTACGCAAATTTCAGTGACTCAATATTTATTTTGCGTCAAAGATTCAAGATTCACATGCTGGCGATTCGTAAAATCGCTGGATTTTTGCCTGTTTTTTAATTAGGATTTATCTCAATGACGATTACTTGTACCGATTGGTTGGTGCAATAACGATAAGTGGTACCGATAGTATGAGGTTAGCAATGCCATCAGGACGTGAAGAACCGCAGCGGGATGCTGAGCTGAAGCGCAAAGCCTGGTTCGCGGTTTTCCTGGGCTCCGCGGTGTTTTGGGTCGTTGTTGCCCTGCTCATCTGGAAATTTTGGGGTTAAAAATGGTTGTTTCTGGTCAGGGTGTGTCAGTCAAGCCAGTGTGTCAGTCAAATGACAAACCACAAACGCGTAAAAAAGGGCCAGTCACCGTTCCGGCGAGCTGGAAACTCACGTCTGGGCAACAGGCTTTTATTGATTCCTTTGCCGACGACGAAGATAAAAAACGCTAATTACGCCATTTGAAGTCGCTTTACTCTTTTGCTGTTATTTTTATGTACTCGTTAATAAATACACCGCAGCAATAACGCCATTGCCTGAAAAGGCATTAAAAATGAATAACTATGGGTATTTAATAATGAATGCAAACCGTAGCATGAAATACTGGTCATGGATGGGGGCGTTTTCACTCTCAATCGTGTTCTGGTGTCAGCTGGTCTGGATGCTGACTCACTAATCTTCTAAAAACCCGATGCTTACATCGGGTTTTTCATTTCTGCAGGTAAAGTTTCTTCAGCATTTAGCATTTCGGGTTGTTATCAAAACGTTACGTAGATCGTGTGTTATCTTTAAAGACAGACCCTGAGGAGAGTCAGGGCTTCGCAATCCCTGTCATTAAGGAGGAGCTATGTCGTCAACCCTACGAGAAGCCAGTAAGGATACACTGCAGGCCAAAGCAAAAACGTACCACTACTACAGCCTGCCGCTGGCCGCCAAAACCCTCGGTGATATTACCCGCCTGCCAAAATCACTGAAGGTGCTGCTTGAAAACCTGCTGCGCTGGCAAGACGGTGATTCCGTCACCGAAGAAGATATCCATGCCCTGGCCGGGTGGCTCAAAAACGCCCATGCCGACCGTGAAATTGCCTACCGTCCCGCCCGTGTATTGATGCAGGATTTTACCGGTGTTCCCGCTGTCGTCGATTTGGCGGCGATGCGAGAGGCGGTTAAACGTCTCGGCGGCGACACCGCTAAAGTGAATCCACTTTCCCCTGTAGACCTGGTCATTGACCATTCCGTGACCGTCGATCACTTCGGCGATGATGAAGCGTTCGGTGAAAACGTGCGCCTCGAAATGGAACGTAACCACGAGCGTTACGTCTTCCTGCGCTGGGGACAACAGGCTTTCAGCCGCTTCAGCGTTGTGCCGCCGGGCACCGGTATTTGCCATCAGGTGAACCTTGAATATCTCGGCAAAGCCGTCTGGAGCGAAGAACAAAACGGTGAATGGGTGGCGTACCCGGACACGCTGGTCGGCACCGATTCCCACACCACGATGATTAACGGCCTGGGCGTACTGGGCTGGGGCGTGGGCGGGATTGAAGCAGAGGCCGCCATGCTCGGCCAGCCTGTTTCCATGCTGATCCCTGATGTCGTCGGATTCAAACTGACCGGAAAATTACGTGAAGGCATCACTGCAACTGACCTGGTGTTAACCGTCACACAGATGCTGCGTAAGCACGGTGTGGTTGGTAAATTCGTTGAATTCTACGGTGATGGTCTGGACTCTTTACCGCTGGCTGACCGGGCGACGATTGCCAACATGTCTCCGGAATACGGCGCAACCTGTGGCTTCTTCCCGATTGACGGGGTGACGCTGGACTATATGCGTCTGAGTGGCCGCAGTGAAGAGCAGATTGAACTGGTGGAAGCCTATGCCAAAGCACAGGGCATGTGGCGTAATACCGGGGATGAGCCCGTCTTCACCAGCACGCTGGAACTGGATATGGCCGATGTCGAGGCAAGCCTCGCGGGCCCGAAACGTCCGCAGGACAGAGTCGCGCTGGGCGATGTGCCTAAGGCGTTTGCTCAAAGCTCAGAGCTGGAACTCAACACCGCGCAAAAAGACCGTCAGCCGGTGGACTATACCCTGAACGGGCATCAATATCAGTTGCCGGACGGGGCGGTTGTTATTGCCGCGATCACCTCTTGTACCAACACGTCCAACCCAAGCGTGCTGATGGCGGCAGGCCTGCTGGCGAAGAAAGCCGTTAAGCTTGGGCTGCAACGTCAACCCTGGGTTAAAGCCTCGCTTGCGCCGGGATCGAAAGTCGTTTCGGACTATCTGGCTCATGCCAAATTGACGCCGTATCTGGACGAGCTGGGTTTCAACCTGGTGGGTTATGGCTGTACCACTTGTATCGGTAACTCAGGTCCGTTACCGGACCCGATTGAAACAGCGATTAAAAAGGGCGACCTGACTGTCGGCGCGGTGCTTTCGGGTAACCGAAACTTTGAAGGCCGTATTCATCCACTGGTCAAAACCAACTGGCTGGCTTCACCGCCGCTGGTGGTGGCCTATGCGCTGGCGGGTAACATGAATATTAACCTGATGAGTGATCCGCTGGGGCATGACCAAAAAGGCGACCCGGTTTACCTGAAAGACATCTGGCCGAGCGGGGCGGAAATTGCCCGGGCGGTGGAAGAAGTGTCGACTGAAATGTTCCACAAAGAGTATGCCGAAGTCTTTGAAGGCACACCGGAGTGGAAAGAAATCAAGGTCGAACGTTCGGATACCTACGGCTGGCAGCATGATTCTACCTATATCCGTTTGTCGCCGTTCTTCGATGAAATGGGGGTACAGCCTGATCCGGTGGAAGATATCCAGGGCGCGAGAATACTCGCCATGCTGGGCGATTCGGTCACCACGGACCACATTTCACCGGCGGGCAATATCAAACCGGACAGCCCGGCAGGGCGTTATCTGCAAAACCACGGTGTCGAACGGCGGGATTTCAACTCCTATGGGTCACGACGCGGTAACCACGAAGTGATGATGCGCGGGACCTTTGCCAACATCCGTATTCGTAATGAGATGGTGCCGGGTGTGGAAGGCGGCATGACGCGCCATCTGCCGGGAACTGAAGTTATCTCGATTTACGATGCCGCGATGCGTTACAAAGAGCAGGGCACACCGTTGGCGGTCATTGCCGGGAAAGAATATGGCTCCGGCTCCAGCCGTGACTGGGCGGCGAAAGGCCCACGTCTGCTGGGCGTGCGGGTCGTCATTTCCGAATCTTTTGAACGTATTCACCGTTCGAACTTAATCGGGATGGGAATTTTGCCACTGGAGTTCCCACAGGGCGTTACCCGTAAGACTCTGGCGCTGACAGGGGAAGAGCAGATTGATATTGCCGACCTGCAAAGCCTCAAACCAGGCGCGACGGTTCCGGTTACCCTGACGCGTGCCGACGGGAAAAAAGAGGTCATTGACTGTCGCTGCCGTATTGATACGGCGACTGAGCTGACTTACTACCAGAATGACGGGATCCTGCATTATGTGATCCGTAATATGTTGCGTTAAGCCTGGTATGCCGGATGGCGCTGGCGCTTATCCGGCCTTGTATTATTCCTCTCGTGCAGAAAGAACCGGCCAGTTCTTTCTGCCTGCAGTCCGGACGCCGTATCCGGCCTTAGATTTC
>NZ_JBJDNI010000029.1:0-72180 GCF_044900545.1 Scandinavium sp. NPDC088450
CATCCTTGCGAATGCGGGGTACCGGGTGTTCCGGTCCATGATACTGTTCGGTTTATCACATGTGGAGAGGTGCAGTCCGGCGCGAATTATCTACGACACAGATTTGAAAATCTAAGGCCCGGTACGGCGTCCGGACTGCAGGCAGAAAGAACTGGCCGGTTCTTTCTGCACGAGAGGAATAATACAAGGCCCGGTAAGGCGTAGCCGCCACCGGGCAATTCAGGCTCGGGTTTATTCTACCGTCAAAGGCCAGTGCACATAGCTTTGCCACTGGCTTTCCTGCAACACCAACTCTGCACCCAGCGGATGATTTTCCAGCCAGCCTGTGGGCAGTTTTAACGTCAGCGCTTCACCTTCCACGCTTAACGTCATGTCGGGAACCAGATCGTCACGGCGGCGGCCGGCAAACAAAATCGCCAGGCGCAGCAGGCGGCAGAGCCTGTCGGCAACGCGTGGAGAGACGGCGTTTTGCTGGTGCAAAGAAGGGAGATCAACCGGATTGGTTTGGTTGAGCACTAACGTTGCCAACAGCTTTTTCTGAGCGGGAGTAAAGCCTGGCAAATCCAGATTACGTACCAGATAGGCTGCATGCTGTGGGGCTTGTTTAAAATCCACACTCAGGCCGATTTCATGCAGATGGCAAGCACTTAGCAGCAGATCGCAGCTTAATGGCTCGATATCCCACTTTTCCCCGATCTGATCAACGAAATGAGAAGCCAGTTGCGCCACGCGCTGAGCTTGTTCGGTATCGACCATAAAACGACGCTGAATATTGCGCAGTGTACGGTTGCGTATATCCTGATCGACCGCCAGATGGAGCATGCCGTAAACCAGGCCTTCACGCAGCGCACCGCCAGCCAGCGTCATGCACTGAATACCCAGTTCGTTGAAAATGGCCAACAGGATAGCCAGGCCGCTGGGGAAAACCAGCGCTCGTTCCAGCGTCAGGCCTTCAATTTCAAGCTCTTCAAGACGACCGCACTGGATGGCTCGCTGCTTCAGCTGTTGCAGTTTAGGCAATGTGATGCGCTCGTCCATGCCCTGCGCCATCATGATTTCCTGCAAGGCCTGGACGGTGCCGGAAGCGCCGACGCAAACTTTCCAGCCATTGTTGCGCAGTTCATTGGCAACCGGACGCAGTACCTCGCGCGCAGCTTGTTCGGCTGCATCGAAATGAGCTTGTTCAAGGTTACGGTCGGTAAAGAAGCGTTCCAGCCAGGTGACGCAGCCCATGGAAAGGCTGAACAGCGAAGTGGTTTGTGCGCCCACACCGGTGACGAGTTCGGTACTCGCACCGCCGATATCGACGACCAGACGGCGCTCATCGCCGCCAGTGGTATGCGCCACGCCTTGATAAATCAGACGCGCTTCTTCTTCACCGCTGATGACCTGAACCGGACAGCCAAGGATCTCTTGTGCTTTGGCGATGAAATCGCTCGCATTGACCGCCAGGCGCAGCGTTGCGGTGGCGACCACACGGATTTGGGCGTGAGGAATATCTTGCAGACGTTCAGCAAACAGGCGCAAACACTGCCAGCCTCGCTCCATCGCTTCGGGAGACAGCGTGTTGTTGCTGTCCAGCCCGGCGGCGAGCCTGACTTTGCGCTTGATGCGCGTCAGGGTTTGAATGCTCCCCGCCACTTCGCGCACAACCAGCATATGAAAACTATTGGAACCGAGATCGATAGCTGCATAAAGCGAAGAGGCGGTGCTGAGCATAGCGCGTTTAACCTGGACGACGACGATTACGCGGTGCGCCACCGGAGCGACGCGGGCCATTGCCTGGACGAGCACGCGTCAGGCGCAGTGCCTTCGGCAGATCGTTCATCAGGGCATCCGGATTGTACTTACTCTGCGGAATCGAATGACCAATATAGGTTTCGATAGCAGGCAGATTCAGGGCGTACTCTTCACAGGCGAGGCTGATGGAGTGGCCGCTGGCACCGGCACGACCGGTACGACCGATACGGTGAACGTAGTCTTCGCAGTCGTCTGGCAGGTCGTAGTTAAAGACGTGGGTCACGGCGGGAATATGCAGGCCGCGCGCAGCAACGTCGGTTGCGACCAGAATATCGAGATCGCCACGGGTGAATTCGTCGAGAATACGCAGGCGTTTTTTCTGCGCAACATCGCCAGTCAACAGGCCGACGCGATGACCGTCTGCTGCCAGATGGCCCCAGATGTCTTCACAGCGGTGTTTGGTGTTGGCGAAGATGATGGCGCGATCTGGCCACTCTTCTTCAATCAGCGTTTGCAGCAGGCGCATTTTTTCTTCGTTAGAAGGGTAGAAGAGTTCTTCTTTAATGCGGTGCCCGGTTTTCTGCTCTGGCTCCACTTCCACGTACTCGGCGTTGTTCATCTGCTCGAAAGCCAGCTCGCGAACGCGGTAAGAAAGAGTAGCGGAGAACAGCATGTTCAGACGTTGGTTAGCCTGTGGCATGCGGCGGAACAGCCAGCGAATATCTTTGATAAAGCCGAGATCGTACATGCGGTCGGCTTCGTCCAGCACCACGACCTGGATCGCGCCCAGGTTAATGTGATTCTGTTTTGCATAATCAATAAGACGGCCAGTGGTGCCGATCAAAATATCGACGCCGCTTTCCAGGACTTTGAGCTGCTTATCGTAGCCGTCGCCGCCGTAGGCGAGACCCAGCTTCAGGCCGGTCGCATTTGCCAAAGGCTCTGCATCCGCATGAATCTGGACAGCCAGTTCACGCGTCGGTGCCATGATCAGAGCGCGAGGTTGGTTAACCTGACGGTTCTCTGCGGCCGGGTGAGAGAGAAGATAATGGAACGTTGACGTTAAAAACGCCATCGTTTTGCCGGTTCCGGTTTGCGCCTGCCCTGCAACATCACGACCCGCCAGTGTCAGCGGGAGGGCCAGTGCCTGAATGGGCGTGCAATTATGAAACCCTTTCTTTTCAAGGGCTTCAATCACTTTTGGGTGCAGGGCGAAGTCGGAAAACTTCTGTTCTGTTAAATGTGTTTTGCTCATAGTGTGGTAGAATATCAGCTTACTATTGCATTAAGAAAGCGTATCCGGTGAAATAACGTCAACCTTTTAGTTGGCTAAAGCAACATCAACACGACGTTGATTGTTGATTAATGCTACACCAACACACCAGGCTTATTCCTGTGGAGTTATATATGAGCGATAAAATTATTCACCTGACTGACGATAGTTTTGACACGGACGTACTCAAAGCTGACGGGGTTACTCTCGTTGATTTCTGGGCAGAGTGGTGCGGTCCGTGCAAAATGATTGCTCCGATTCTGGATGAAATCGCTGAAGAGTTCGAAGGTAAGCTGACCGTTGCGAAGCTGAACATCGATGCAAACCCAGGCACAGCGCCGAAATACGGCATCCGCGGTATTCCGACCCTGCTGCTGTTCAAAAACGGCGAAGTCGCGGCCACGAAAGTGGGTGCGCTGTCTAAAGGCCAGCTGAAAGAATTCCTCGAAGCAAACCTCGCCTAATCCAGACGTTGCCGATGTGGCGCCCAGTGTTCTCCTAAAATGTCAGGACCGCTGGACGCCCGTTCATAGTCGTGCTAAGTTAACGTTGACTTCGTTTTAAACATACCTTATGTAGTTTGAATCTGATTTAGCCAAACCTTCCCGTACGACTACATTACGCGTGAAGTTGAAAGATTCCAGGCTTATCACTATTTCCGTCTCGTCGTTTCAGTTCTGCGTTCTTTCCTTGACCAGGCAGCGTACAGACATGAGTTGATGGCCGTAAACAGGCACGGATGACCCTGCCATACCATTCACAACATACGTTCGAGATTTACCCCTCACACCACTATGAATCTTACCGAATTAAAGAATACGCCGGTTTCTGAGCTGATTACTCTCGGCGAAAATATGGGGCTGGAAAACCTGGCCCGTATGCGCAAACAGGACATCATTTTTGCCATCCTGAAGCAGCACGCGAAGAGTGGCGAAGATATCTTTGGCGACGGTGTGCTGGAGATTCTGCAGGATGGATTTGGTTTCCTCCGCTCCGCAGACAGCTCCTACCTCGCCGGCCCCGATGATATCTACGTTTCCCCCAGCCAAATCCGCCGTTTCAACCTCCGCACAGGTGACACCATTTCCGGTAAGATTCGTCCTCCTAAAGAGGGTGAGCGTTACTTTGCTCTGTTGAAAGTTAACGAAGTTAACTACGACAAGCCGGAAAATGCGCGTAATAAAATCCTGTTCGAGAACTTAACGCCGCTGCACGCGAATTCTCGTCTGCGTATGGAACGTGGAAATGGCTCCACCGAAGACTTAACGGCTCGCGTACTCGATTTGGCTTCGCCAATCGGTCGTGGCCAGCGTGGCCTGATTGTTGCACCGCCGAAAGCCGGTAAAACCATGCTGCTGCAAAACATTGCACAGAGCATTGCCTACAACCACCCAGACTGCGTGTTGATGGTACTGCTGATTGACGAACGTCCGGAAGAAGTGACCGAAATGCAGCGTCTGGTTAAGGGTGAAGTGGTTGCTTCTACCTTTGACGAACCGGCTTCTCGCCACGTTCAGGTTGCGGAAATGGTTATCGAGAAAGCGAAGCGTCTGGTTGAGCATAAAAAAGACGTTATCATTCTGCTCGATTCCATCACTCGTCTGGCTCGTGCCTACAACACCGTCGTACCGGCTTCCGGTAAAGTGCTGACCGGTGGTGTGGACGCCAACGCCCTGCATCGTCCGAAGCGTTTCTTCGGTGCGGCACGTAATGTGGAAGAGGGCGGAAGCCTGACCATCATTGCCACCGCACTGGTCGATACCGGTTCTAAAATGGATGAAGTTATCTATGAAGAATTTAAAGGTACCGGCAACATGGAACTGCATCTGGCGCGTAAGATCGCTGAAAAACGTGTCTTCCCGGCTATCGACTACAACCGTTCTGGTACCCGTAAAGAAGAGCTGCTCACCACTCAGGAAGAGCTGCAGAAAATGTGGATCTTGCGCAAAATCATCCATCCAATGGGTGAAATCGACGCAATGGAGTTCCTCATTAATAAGCTGGCGATGACCAAAACTAACGACGATTTCTTCGACATGATGAAGCGTTCGTAAGGTTTGTTTCGCTGAGAAACGCCACGCAGTTGCGTGGCGTTTTTGTTTTTGCCGTACGGTGATTAACACCGGCGAAAAAGACAGTGAAGTGAAGAGTTTTTTGCGGCGTTCGGGTTGAAGTCGTCATTTCTGGCTAAAATTACAACAATCCCCTTAAAACTCAGTCGTATTCCTCTTCAGGAGAGCGGCTATCGTGAGTATACTTTCGCTAATAATTTTTCCAGAGAGCACCAATTGTGAATTTACTGACCGCCAGTACTGATCTGATCAGTATTTTTTTGTTCACAACCCTGTTCCTTTTTTTCGCCCGCAAGGTCGCTAAAAAGGTCGGACTGGTGGATAAACCCAACTACCGTAAACGTCATCAAGGATTGATCCCTCTGGTTGGCGGCATCTCAGTTTATGCAGGGATATGCTTCACGTTTGCGATTGTTAACGCCTACATTCCTCATGCCATGCTCTATCTGGCCTGTGCCGGTGTGCTGGTGTTCATCGGCGCACTGGATGACCGATTCGATATCAGCGTAAAAATCCGAGCCACTGTTCAGGCGTTGATCGGCATTGTCATGATGTTTGTCGGCAATCTGCACCTGATGAGCCTGGGCTATATTTTTGGCTCGTGGGAACTGGTTTTAGGGCCATTCGGCTATTTCCTGACGTTGTTTGCCGTCTGGGCCGCGATTAACGCCTTCAATATGGTCGATGGCATTGATGGCCTGCTGGGTGGGCTGTCCTGCGTGTCCTTTGCCGCGATGGGCCTCATCCTGTGGTTCGACGGGCAGACCAGCCTGGCGATGTGGTGCTTTGCGATGATTGCCGCGATTGTGCCTTACATCATGCTGAACCTCGGCATTCTGGGTCGTCGTTATAAAGTCTTCATGGGTGATGCTGGCAGTACCTTAATCGGCTTCACCGTCATCTGGATTTTGCTGGAAACCACTCAGGGGAAAACGCACCCGATTAGCCCGGTCACCGCGCTGTGGATTATCGCGATCCCGCTGATGGATATGGTGGCGATTATGTATCGCCGTCTGCGCAAAGGGATGAGCCCGTTCTCCCCTGACCGCCAGCACATCCACCACCTGATCATGCGTGCCGGGTTTACCTCTCGTCAGGCCTTTGTGCTTATCACCCTCGCAGCAGCGCTGTTAGCGGGAATTGGCGTGTTGGGCGAATACACCCACGTCATCCCTGAATGGGGCATGCTGATCCTGTTTTTACTGGCGTTCTTCCTGTACGGCTACTGTATTAAACGTGCATGGAAAGTGGCGCGCTTTATCAAACGCGTGAAGCGCAGAATGCGCCGTAAAAGTACGACACGTCCAACCTAACCCCAACAATCTGGAAGAGAGATGACACAACAATTACCGGGAGCAAACTCAGTGAACGCTGAAAATGAACTGGATATTCGCGGTCTGTTTCGTACGTTATGGGCGGGGAAACGCTGGATTGTCGGCATTGCATTTCTGTTTGCTCTGATTGTGCTCATCTACACTTTCTTCGCCCGGCAGGAGTGGAGCGCGACGGCGATTACCGATCGCCCAACGGTGAATATGCTGGGCGGTTACTACTCTCAGCAGCAGTTTCTGCGTAACCTGGACATCAAGGCCAATCTCGCTTCCACCGATCAGCCTTCGGTGATGGATGAATCCTACAAAGAGTTCATCATGCAGTTGGCTTCCTGGGACACCCGTCGTGAATTCTGGCTGCAGACGGATTACTACAAACAGCGCAAATCGGGCAACGCTCGTGCTGATGCCGCGCTGCTTGATGACCAAATCAACGACATCGTGTTCACCCCGGGCGATGTGCTCAAGAACGTCAACGACAGCGTGAAGCTGGTGGCTGAAACTGCGCCGGATGCCAACAATCTGCTGCGCCAGTACGTGGCGTTTGCCAGTGAACGTGCCGCAGGTCATCTGAACGATGAACTGAAAGGGGCCTGGGCGGCGCGCACCGTGCAGATGAAAGCGCAAGTGAAGCGTCAGGAAGAGGCCGCAAAGTCTATCTTCGACAGACGCATTCACAGCGTTCAGGAAGCGTTGAAAGTGGCTCAGCAAAACAATATCTCACGCAGCGAAACCGATGTGCCGGTGGGCGAACTTCCTGATTCCGAACTTTTCCTTCTGGGGCGGCCGATGCTTCAGGCGCGTCTGGAGAATCTGCAATCCGTCGGTCCGGAATTTGATCTCGACTATGATCAAAACCGGGCGATGCTGACCACACTGAATGTTGGCCCGACGTTAGATCTCCATTTTCAGACCTATCGTTATTTGCGTACGCCAGAAGAACCGGTAAAACGCGACAGTCCTCGCCGCGTCTTTCTGATGGTGATGTGGGGCATTGTGGGGGCACTGATTGGCGCAGGTGTCGCGCTGGCTCGTCGTCGTCCACAGTAACAGCACCATCCTGATGAAGGCGTAAGCCTTCACCAGAATGATGATAAACCTCATGCCAATACCGAATAAGCAGATGTCACCAGTGACAAAACATGGAAAATCAATTTATTGATTTTCGGCTGATAATCACAAAGAAGGAAAAACCACGCTTTTTCCTTCTTTGTCAGCAATCGAATGAAGGCGTAAGCCTTCATCGTCTACCAAAGAGAATCGATGTGAAAGTACTGACCGTATTTGGCACACGTCCGGAGGCGATCAAGATGGCGCCGCTGGTCCATGCGTTGGCGAAGGACCCTCATTTCGAGGCGAAAGTTTGCGTCACCGCACAGCATCGGGAAATGCTGGATCAGGTGTTAAAACTGTTTTCCATCGTGCCCGACTACGATCTCAATATCATGAGCCCGGGGCAGGGACTCACGGAGATCACCTGCCGAATTTTGCAGGGGCTAAAACCGGTACTCGACTCCTTCAAACCCGATGTTGTGCTGGTGCATGGCGACACCACAACCACGGTTGCCGCAAGCCTTGCAGCGTTTTACCAGCGCATTCCCGTCGGGCATGTTGAAGCGGGTTTACGCACCGGTGATCTTTATTCGCCGTGGCCGGAAGAAGCCAACCGCACGCTGACCGGTCACTTAGCGATGTACCATTTTGCGCCAACGGAAAATTCACGCCAAAATCTGCTGCGTGAAAACCTGACTGACCACAATATCTTTATCACCGGCAACACGGTGATTGACGCCTTGCTGTGGGTTCGCGACAGAGTGCTCAGCGATGATGCATTACGCGCAAGCCTGGCCGAACGCTATCCTTTCCTGAATCACGACAAAAAATTAATCCTGGTCACAGGGCACCGTCGGGAAAGCTTCGGGCGTGGGTTTGAACAAATTTGCCAGGCGCTGGCGGAAATCGCTGCGGCGAATCCGGATGTGCAAATTGTTTACCCGGTGCACCTCAATCCGAATGTCAGTGAGCCGGTTAACCGAATTCTGGGCCATGTGGACAACGTCTTTCTTATTGAGCCACAGGACTATCTTCCTTTCGTCTGGCTGATGAATCGCGCCTGGCTGATCCTCACCGATTCCGGTGGGATTCAGGAAGAAGCGCCTTCTCTTGGCAAGCCAGTGCTGGTGATGCGTGAAACCACAGAACGCCCGGAGGCCGTTGAGGCGGGCACTGTGCGTCTGGTGGGCACTGACCGTCAGCGTATTGTTGATGAAGTCACGCGTCTGCTAAGAGACAACGAGGAGTATCAGGCCATGAGCCACGCCCATAATCCTTATGGCGATGGACAGGCCTGCAGCCGTATTTTGTCAGCCCTCAAAAACAATCAGGTAACGCTATGAGTTTTTCGACCCTTTCTGTGATTGGCCTCGGCTACATTGGTCTGCCGACGGCAGCGGCATTTGCCTCAAGGCACAAGCAAGTGGTAGGTGTGGATATCAATCAGCATGCGGTGGACACCATTAATCGCGGTGAAATTCATATCGTTGAACCCGACCTGGAAAAAGTCGTTAAAGAGGCGGTTGCCGGGGGCTATCTCCGGGCCAGCACGTCGCCCGTTGAGGCGGATGCTTATCTTATTGCGGTGCCAACGCCGTTCAACGGCGATCACGAGCCGGACATGGCTTATGTCGAAGCGGCTGCCAAATCCATTGCCCCGGTGCTGAAAAAAGGCGCGCTGGTAATTCTGGAGTCCACCTCACCGGTGGGTGCAACAGAGCAAATGGCGCAATGGCTGGCTGAACTTCGCCAGGATTTGAGCTTCCCGCAGCAGGCGGGTGAACAAGCGGACGTCAATATCGCCTACTGCCCGGAGCGTGTGTTGCCAGGGCAAGTGATGGTCGAGCTGATCAAAAACGACCGCGTAATCGGCGGCATGACGCCGGTCTGTTCTGCCCGTGCGAGCGAGCTCTACAACATCTTCCTCGAAGGTGAGTGCGTGGTGACTAACGCCCGCACTGCTGAAATGTGCAAACTGACCGAAAACAGCTTCCGCGACGTGAACATTGCGTTTGCCAACGAGCTGTCACTGATTTGTGCCGATCAGGGCATCAATGTCTGGGAACTGATTCAACTGGCTAACCGTCACCCGCGCGTAAATATTTTGCAGCCCGGTCCGGGCGTCGGTGGGCACTGTATCGCCGTCGACCCTTGGTTTATCGTCGCGCAAAACCCGCAGCAGGCGCGTTTGATTCGCACTGCCCGCGAAGTGAACGATCACAAACCTCACTGGGTGATGAATCAGGTCAAAGCCACCGTTGCGGACTGTCTGGCGGCCAGCGGCAAACGCGCCGCAGAGATCAAAATCGCCTGCTTTGGCCTGGCGTTTAAGCCGAACATTGACGACCTGCGTGAAAGCCCGGCGATGGAAATTGCAGAATTAATTGCCGACTGGCATAGCGGTGAAACGCTGGTGGTGGAGCCGAATATCCATCAATTGCCGAAACAACTGGCCGGGAAAGCGACGCTGGCAACACTGCAGGATGCTCTCGCCAACGCCGATGTGCTGGTGATGCTGGTTGATCATCAGCAGTTCAAAGCGATTGATGGCAAGGATGTCGCTCAGGCGTTCATCGTCGACACCAAAGGAGTCTGGCGTTGAAAAAAATCCTGATTACCGGTGGGGCGGGCTTTATCGGTTCCGCCGTGGTGCGTCACATCATCAATGACACGACGGACAGCGTAGTGGTTGTCGACAAGCTGACTTACGCCGGTAATCTTGCCTCGCTGGCACCCGTCGCACAAAGCGAGCGTTTTGCTTTCGAACAGGTTGATATTTGCGATCGCCAGGCGCTGGATCGGGTCTTTGCTCAGCATCAACCTGACCTGGTGATGCACCTGGCTGCGGAAAGCCATGTCGACCGTTCGATTGACGGCCCCGCCGCGTTTATCGAAACCAACATTGTCGGAACTTATACTCTGCTGGAAGCAACACGCGCCTGGTGGAATCATCTAGAGACAGCGAAAAAGAACGCCTTCCGTTTTCATCACATTTCCACGGATGAAGTGTACGGCGACCTGCACGGCAGCGATGATTTCTTCACTGAAACAACCCCTTATGCGCCGAGTAGCCCTTACTCTGCGTCCAAAGCGGGGAGCGACCATCTGGTACGCGCGTGGCTGCGTACCTACGGCTTGCCAACGTTGGTGACTAACTGTTCCAACAATTACGGCCCATACCATTTCCCGGAGAAACTGATCCCGCTGACCATCCTGAATGCATTGTCGGGCAAACCTCTGCCGGTTTACGGCAACGGCCAGCAAATTCGTGACTGGTTGTATGTGGAAGATCATGCGCGAGCGCTTTACCGTGTCGTGACCACCGGTGTCGTCGGCGAAACGTACAACATCGGCGGGCATAACGAGCGCAAGAACATCGATGTCGTGCAGACCCTTTGCGCGCTGTTAGAAGAGCTGGTGCCACAAAAGCCTCAGGGTGTGGCGCACTATAAAGATCTGATCACCTTCGTCACCGACAGACCAGGGCACGATGTTCGCTACGCCATCGATGCAGCGAAAATCGAACTTGAACTGGGCTGGACGCCAGACGAAACCTTCGAAAGCGGCATGCGCAAAACCGTGCAGTGGTATTTAGCCCACGAAGTCTGGTGGAAACAGGTTCTTGATGGCAGCTATCAGGGCGAGCGTCTGGGCCTGAAAGGCTAACCCTCCCGGGAGGACACATGAAAGGTATTATTCTGGCTGGCGGTTCCGGTACACGCTTACACCCGATTACGCGAGGTGTGTCGAAACAGCTGTTACCCATTTACGATAAGCCAATGATTTACTACCCGTTGTCCGTGCTGATGTTGGCAGGGATCCGGGAAATTTTGATTATCACCACGCCTGAAGACAAAAGCTACTTCCAGCGCCTACTGGGCGATGGCTCCGAGTTTGGCATTGAACTGCATTATGCCGAACAGCCGAGCCCGGACGGCCTCGCGCAAGCTTTTATCATCGGGGAAACCTTCCTTGCAGGCCAGCCGTCCTGTCTGGTGCTTGGCGATAATATCTTCTTCGGCCAGGGGTTCAGCCCAAAACTGCGCAGCGTTGCCGCGCGTACGGAAGGGGCGACCGTCTTCGGTTATCAGGTGATGGATCCCGAACGCTTCGGCGTGGTGGAGTTCGACGACAACTTCCGCGCGCTCTCTTTGGAAGAAAAACCAAAACAACCAAAATCCAATTGGGCGGTGACCGGGCTCTATTTCTACGACAGTAACGTCGTGGAATATGCCAAACGCGTCAAACCGTCTGAGCGCGGCGAGCTGGAAATTACCTCCATTAACCAGATGTATCTTGAGGACGGCAATCTCACTGTCGAACTGTTAGGCCGCGGTTTTGCGTGGCTGGATACCGGCACACACGACAGCCTGATTGAGGCGAGCACCTTTGTGCAGACGGTTGAAAAACGTCAGGGCTTCAAAATTGCTTGCCTGGAAGAGATTGCCTGGCGAAACGGCTGGCTCGACGACGAAGGCGTAAAACGCGCCGCCACGCAGTTGGCCAAAACCGGCTACGGCCAATATCTGCTGGAGCTGCTTCGTGCTCGTCCGCGCCAGTATTGAACCTCTCCACTGGGAGAATCAATTCTTCGGCGTGAACAGCGCCATCGTGCGTTTTAGCGACGAAGCGGAGGAATTGACAGATTCTGTGCTGGCGGGCTGGTCGCGGGTTCAGGCAAAAATCCCCGCTCATCGCACAGACTGGCTGGATGCTTTGCAACGCCTGGATTTTCACCTTGTTGAAGGTGAAGTGGATTTGCAGTTGCCGGTGGTAGCTTGTGCCGACCCACAACCTGAGACAGCAACGGAAAGCGATATTCCGCGCTTGCGTGAATTAGCGGCCCAGGCCTTTGCTCAGAGCCGTTTTCGCACGCCCTGGTATGCAGAAGGGGCCAGCGGGCGTTTCTACGCGCAGTGGATTGAAAATGCCGTTCGCGGCACGTTCGATCACCAATGTTTGATTTTCAGAGAGGATGGCGGCGATATTCGCGCTTTTGTCTCTCTGCGTCAGTTAAACGAAAGTGAAGCGCGCATCGGCTTGCTGGCCGGGCGCGGCGCAGGGCAAAAATTGATGCAGGCGGCGATACAGTGGGCGCATGCGCGACAGCTGACGACGCTAAGAGTTGCCACACAGGTCGGCAATACTGCCGCCCTTAAACGTTACATTCAAAGCGGTGCCACGATTGAGAGCACCGCCTACTGGTTATACAGGTGACACGATGATTCCTTTTAACGCCCCGCCGGTAGTCGGCACCGAACTGGATTACATGCAGTCTGCCATGGGCAGCGGCAAGCTCTGTGGCGACGGTGGTTTTACTCGTCGCTGCCAGCAGTGGATGGAACAGCGCTTCGGCAGCGCCAAAGTCTTGCTGACGCCATCCTGTACTGCTTCTCTGGAAATGGCCGCGTTGCTGCTGGATATCCAGCCGGGCGACGAAGTGATCATGCCGAGCTACACGTTTGTGTCTACCGCCAATGCGTTTGTGCTGCGTGGAGCAAAAATCGTGTTTGTCGACGTACGTCGTGACACCATGAATATCGATGAAACGCTGATTGAAACGGCCATCACCGACAAAACTCGCGCTATCGTGCCGGTTCACTATGCGGGTGTTGCCTGTGAAATGGACACCATCATGGCGATTGCTAAAAAGCATAACCTGTTCGTCGTCGAAGATGCCGCACAGGGCGTGATGTCGACCTACAAAGGCCGGGCGCTCGGTTCCATCGGCCACATTGGTTGCTTTAGCTTCCACGAAACCAAAAACTACACCGCAGGTGGAGAAGGCGGCGCGACGCTGATTAACGATAAAGCGCTGGTGGAACGGGCTGAAATCATTCGTGAAAAAGGCACCAACCGCAGCCAGTTCTTCCGTGGGCAAGTGGACAAATACACCTGGCGTGATATCGGGTCGAGCTACCTGATGGCCGATTTGCAGGCCGCCTATCTTTGGGCGCAGCTTGAAGCCGCAGATCGCATCAATCAGCAGCGCTTAAGCCTGTGGCAAACTTACTACGACGCGCTGAAGCCGCTGGCGGAAGCCGGGCGAATTGAACTGCCCACTATTCCGGCCGACTGCGTACACAACGCGCATATGTTCTACATCAAACTGCGCGACGAAGACGATCGCAGCAAGCTCATTGCCTGGCTGAAAGAGGCGGAGATTCTGGCGGTGTTCCACTACATCCCGCTGCACTCTTCACCTGCGGGGAAAGCGTTTGGTGAGTTCAAAGGCGAAGACCGTTTCACCACGCAAGAAAGTGAGCGTTTACTACGCCTGCCACTTTTCTACAATCTGTCTTCTGTTAATCAGCGCACGGTGGTCAACTCTCTGCTGAGTTACTTCGCCTGATATGTCACTGGCAAAAGCTTCAATCTGGACCGCCGCCAGCACGCTGGTAAAAATTGGCGCTGGCCTGCTGGTGGTCAAACTGCTGGCGGTCGCTTATGGCCCGTCCGGTGTCGGTCAGGCGGGTAACTTCCGCCAACTGGTGACCGTATTGGGCGTACTGGCTGGCGCAGGCATTTTCAATGGCGTGACCAAATACGTCGCGCAGTACCATGATAACCCTGAGCAACTGCGCAAAGTCGTGGGGACTTCCTCAGCGATGGTGCTGGCGTTTTCCACGCTGCTGGCCGTCATCTTCTTATTGGCTGCCGCGCCAATCAGCCAGGGCCTGTTTGGACATACGCATTATCAGGGGCTGGTTCGCCTGGTCGCACTGGTGCAAATGGGCATCGCCTGGGCGAATTTGCTGCTGGCGTTGCTGAAAGGGTTTCGCGATGCGTCCGGAAACGCACTGGCACTGATTGCCGGGAGCGTAATCGGCGTGGCGGCGTATTTTGTGAGCTGGCATGTTGGCGGTTATGAAGGCGCGTTGCTGGGCCTGGCGCTGGTGCCTGCTTTAGTGGTTCTCCCTGCAGGCATCATGCTGGCGAAGCGAAAAGTCATTTCGTTTTCCTGGTTAAAACCAAAATGGGATACTTTCCTGGCAGGCCAGCTCGGCAAATTTACCCTGATGGCGCTGATCACATCGGTGACGATACCGATCGCTTACGTGATGATGCGAAACCTGCTGGCGGCGCACTACAGTTGGGATGAAGTGGGGATCTGGCAGGGTGTCAGCAGTATTTCAGACGCTTATTTGCAGTTTATCACCGCCTCGTTTAGCGTCTATCTGTTACCTACTTTATCCCGGTTGACGGCGAAAGCGGACATCACCCGCGAAATCGTCAAATCGCTGAAGTTTGTGCTTCCGGCGGTGGCGGCTGCAAGCCTGACCGTCTGGCTGCTGCGTGACTTCGCCATCTGGCTGCTGTTTTCGGCGAAGTTTACCGCGATGCGCGACCTCTTCGCCTGGCAACTGGTGGGTGACGTCCTGAAAGTGGGCGCTTACGTCTACGGCTATCTGGTGATCGCCAAAGCGTCGCTGCGGTTTTATATTTTGACGGAAATCAGCCAGTTTGCGCTGCTGACCGCGTTTTCTCACTGGCTGATCCCTGCGCACGGCGCGTTGGGTGCAGCACAGGCCTACATGGCGACTTACATTGTTTATTTTGCGCTGTGTAGCGGCGTATTTTTAATCTGGCGTAAACGGGCATGACTGCACTGATACACGTTTTGGGATCGGATATCCCGCACCACAACCAGACCGTACTGCGGTTCTTCAACGATGAACTGGCGGACTCAGGGCAGCACGCCCGTGAGTTTATGGTGGTGGGAACGGAAAAGGGACAACCTGAAGCTTACCCGGCGCTGACGCTGAGTTTTTATGC
The DNA here is from genome assembly GCF_044900545.1 of Scandinavium sp. NPDC088450. NCBI lineage: Bacteria > Pseudomonadati > Pseudomonadota > Gammaproteobacteria > Enterobacterales > Enterobacteriaceae > Scandinavium > Scandinavium sp. NPDC088450. The sequence continues at coordinate 15,246 of NZ_JBJDNI010000029.1, forward strand.
CAGCAAGAAAGCGTTGGCTGAAGCGGTTCTCGCGAAAGCAAAAGCCAATCGCACTCAGCGCTTCTTTTTCCACGGGCAGTTCAATTTCGGCCTGTGGCTGGCGTTGCTGTCGGGTGGCATCAAGCCTGCCCAGTTTAACTGGCATATCTGGGGGGCCGATCTGTATGAAGTTTCCCATGGCCTGAAATTCCGTCTGTTCTACCCGCTGCGTCGCCTGGCGCAAGGGCGTGTTGGCAGAGTGTTTGCCACGCGTGGCGATCTCAATACGTTTGCCCAGCAGCATCCACGAGTTAAAGGTGAATTGCTTTATTTCCCGACGCGCATGGACCCGACATTAAATAAGATGAGCACTGTTTCCCGTGAGGGCGATGTGTTGACGGTGCTGGTGGGCAATTCGGGCGACCGCAGTAACGATCATGTCGCGGCCCTGAAAGCCATCCATCAACAGTTTGGCGACACCGTCAACGTGGTTGTCCCGATGGGCTATCCGGCAAATAATGACGAGTACATTCGTGAAGTCCGTGCCGCAGGGGAAGCGCTGTTCAGCCCAGAACACCTGAACATTCTCGACCAGAAACTTGAGTTTAACGATTATCTGGCGCTGTTGCGCCGTTGCGATTTGGGTTACTTCCTGTTCCCGCGCCAGCAAGGTATCGGCACGCTTTGCCTGCTGATTCAGGCGGGTATTCCGTGCGTACTGAATCGCGAAAACCCTTTCTGGCAGGACATGACGGAACAGCACATTCCAGTGTTGTTCACTGCCGACAAGCTTGATGTTGCCGTCGTGCGCGAAGCTCAGCGTCAGCTGGAAAGCGTGGATAAAACGCAGATAGCCTTCTTCCGCCCCAATTATCTCGAACCGTGGCACCGTGCGCTGCAGTTAGCGGCAGGAGGATCGCAATGAGCCTGATGCAGTTTACCGGCCTGCTGGTGGTGTGGCTGTTCTCCTCGTTGTTTATTGCCACGCTGACGTATTTTGAGTTTCGTCGCGTGCGCTTTAACTTCAACGTCTTTTTCTCGCTGCTTTTCATGCTGACGTTTTTCTTCGGCTTCCCGCTGTCGATGACGCTGGTGTTCCGTTTTGATGTCGGCGTGGCGCCGCCAGAGATCTTGCTTCAGGCCTTATTGTCGGCGGCGTGCTTCTACGCGATTTACTACGTGACCTATAAAACTCGCCTGCGTGCTGCCAGTTCGCAAAGCGAGCGTCGCCCCTTGTTTACCATTAACCGGGTGGAAGCACATCTGACGTGGCTGATGCTGGCGTTGATTGCGCTGGTGAGCGTCGGCATATTCTTTGCTCACAACGGTTTTCTGCTGTTTAAGCTGCACTCCTACAGCCAGATTTTCTCCAGTGAAGTCTCGGGCGTAGCCCTGAAGCGCTTTTTCTACTTCTTCATTCCGGCGATGCTGGTGGTCTATTTCCTGCGTCAGGACAGCAAAGCGTGGATTTTCTTCCTCGTCAGCACGGTAGCTTTTGGTTTATTGACGTATGTGATTGTCGGCGGCACTCGCGCCAACATCATTATCGCCTTCGCTATCTTCCTGTTCATTGGCATCATTCGCGGTTGGATCTCGTTATGGATGTTGGCGGCGGCTGGCGTGATGGGGATCGTCGGCATGTTCTGGCTGGCGCTGAAGCGTTATGGGATGAACGTCAGCGGCGACGAAGCCTTTTACACCTTCCTGTATCTCACGCGCGACACCTTCTCGCCGTGGGAGAACCTGGCGCTGCTGCTGCAAAATTACGACAAAATTGATTTCCAGGGGCTGGCCCCGATTGTGCGCGATTTCTACGTGTTCATTCCGACCTGGCTGTGGCCTGATCGTCCTGGGATTGTGCTCAATACCGCCAACTACTTTACCTGGGAAGTCCTGAATAACCATTCCGGACTGGCGATTTCACCGACGCTAATCGGCTCGCTGGTGGTGATGGGCGGCGCGTGGTTTATTCCGCTGGGGGCGGTGGTCGTTGGGTTAATCATTAAATGGTTTGACTGGCTCTATCTGCTCGGTAACCGAGAAACGAACCGCTATAAAGCGGCCATTCTGCACAGTTTCTGTTTTGGGGCTATCTTCAACATGATTGTGCTGGCGCGTGAGGGACTGGATTCCTTTGTCTCCCGCGTGGTCTTTTTCCTGGTGATTTTCGGGCTCTGCCTGCTGATCGCCAAATTGCTTTACTGGCTGCTGGACTGTGCCGGGCTTGTTCACAAGCGCGTAAGAACACAGCCGCAACCTCTGGTTTGAGAAGGAAACACATGACGGATTCGACAGCAGCACCGCATTACACCGTGCGTGGGCTGCAACTCATCGGCTGGCGGGATATGCAGCATGCGCTCGATTATCTCTACGCCGACGGGCAAATGAAGCAGGGCACGCTGGTGGCCATCAATGCGGAGAAAGTGCTGACGGCGGAAGACAATGCCGAAGTGCGCACGCTGATTGAGGCGGCGGAGTTTAAGTATGCCGATGGCATCAGCGTTGTGCGTTCGATTCGCAAAAAATATCCGCAGGCGAATGTTTCACGCGTGGCGGGGGCTGATTTATGGGAAGCGCTGATGGCGCGAGCGGGCGCTGAAGGCACCCCTGTTTTTCTGGTGGGTGGCAAGCCTGAAGTGCTGGCCCAGACGGAAGCGAAGCTTCGCCAGCAATGGAACGTCAACATCGTGGGCAGCCAGAATGGCTATTTCAAAGCTGAGGACAGGGCGGCGCTGTTTGAGCGCATTCATGCCAGCGGTGCGAAAATTGTCACGGTGGCCATGGGGTCGCCCAAGCAAGAAATCTTTATGCGTGATTGCCGCGAAGTTCATCCTGATGCGCTTTACATGGGCGTTGGCGGGACCTATGACGTCTTTACGGGCCACGTGAAGCGTGCGCCGAAAATCTGGCAACAGCTTGGCCTGGAGTGGCTCTACCGTCTGTTATCGCAGCCGAGCCGCATCAGCCGTCAGTTACGCTTACTGCGTTACCTTCGCTGGCACTATTCCGGCAACCTCTGATCCCCTTCCGCTTTAGACGCTGTATTGCACAGTAATTGTGCAATACATTCGTATAATTAATACTTTGTTTGCCATACCAGCGATTTTATTCAACCATGCGCCCCTTATTTTTTCATAACAATAACCGGCACCGACCGGAACGTTGCAGACACATGAGGATCTATGGCTGAGAAACAACCGGCGCTACAGCGAGGGCTGGAAGCGCGACACATCGAATTAATCGCCCTCGGCGGCACCATTGGTGTGGGCCTGTTTATGGGGTCGGCAAGCACCCTGAAATGGGCTGGTCCGTCCGTCCTGCTGGCGTACATCATCGCCGGGTTGTTCGTGTTCTTCATTATGCGTTCGATGGGCGAAATGCTGTTCCTCGAACCGGTCACCGGCTCCTTCGCAGTCTACGCTCATCGCTACATGAGCCCGTTCTTTGGTTATCTTACCGCCTGGTCGTACTGGTTTATGTGGATGGCGGTGGGGATATCCGAAATCACGGCGATTGGGGTGTACGTCCAGTTCTGGTTCCCGGACATGGCGCAATGGATCCCCGCGCTGATAGCCGTCGCGCTGGTGGCGCTAGCGAACCTTGCCGCAGTGCGTTTGTACGGCGAGCTGGAGTTCTGGTTTGCGATGATCAAAGTCACCACCATTATCGTGATGATTGTGGTCGGGCTGGGCGTCATCTTCTTCGGTTTTGGCAATGGCGGGCAGTCGCTTGGCTTTGGCAATCTGACAGAGCATGGCGGCTTTTTTGCGGGCGGCTGGAAAGGTTTTCTGACTGCGCTGTGTATTGTTGTCGCTTCCTATCAGGGCGTTGAGTTGATAGGCATTACGGCGGGTGAGGCCAAAAATCCTCAGGTCACCCTGCGCAGCGCAGTAGGTAAAGTGCTGTGGCGCATCCTGATTTTCTATGTGGGCGCGATTTTCGTTATCGTCACCATTTTCCCGTGGAATGAAATTGGCACCACAGGCAGCCCGTTTGTCCTGACATTCGCGAAAATTGGCATTACCGCAGCGGCGGGTATCATCAACTTTGTGGTACTGACGGCGGCGTTGTCGGGCTGTAACAGCGGAATGTATAGCTGCGGGCGCATGCTCTACGCGCTGGCGAAAAATCGTCAATTACCTGCGAAGGTGGCAACGCTTTCCCGCAATGGCGTGCCGGTGGTGGGTGTTGCTGTGTCGATTGCCATTTTGCTGCTCGGATCGTGCCTTAACTACATTATTCCTAATCCACAGCGGGTGTTTGTTTACGTCTACAGCGCCAGTGTGCTGCCAGGCATGGTGCCGTGGTTTGTCATCCTGATCAGTCAGTTACGCTTTCGCGAAGCTCACAAGCAGGCGATGGTGAATCACCCGTTCCGTTCAGTGCTGTTCCCGTGGACCAACTACCTGACGATGGCGTTCCTGATTTGCGTGCTGATCGGCATGGGATTCAATGAAGATACGCGCATGTCGTTGTTTGTTGGCATTCTCTTCCTGGCGGTGGTGACGCTGCTGTATAAGCTTTTGGGTCTCAATCGTGTCGGCGATCCCCAGAAAGTGAAGGAATAAGCGACAAAATGCACAAAGCATGAGCAAACAAACATTTTATTTAAAAAGGCACTAGACAGCGGGGGGGGAAGTCCGTATTATCCGACCCCGCAACGGCGCTAAGCGCCCGTAGCTCAGCTGGATAGAGCGCTGCCCTCCGGAGGCAGAGGTCTCAGGTTCGAATCCTGTCGGGCGCACCATTAACCCGGTGTCGGAGCTGCGGTGGTTTATGACCGCGTAGAAAAGATTTGCAGTGGTGGCTATAGCTCAGTTGGTAGAGCCCTGGATTGTGATTCCAGTTGTCGTGGGTTCGAATCCCATTAGCCACCCCATTATTTAAGAGTTTTGTGGCATGCGAAGGTGGCGGAATTGGTAGACGCGCTAGCTTCAGGTGTTAGTGTCCTTAGGATGTGGGGGTTCGAGTCCCCCCCCTCGCACCATAACTCTAAAGAATTGAACTAAAAATTCAAAAAGCAGTACATCGGCGAGTAGCGCAGCTTGGTAGCGCAACTGGTTTGGGACCAGTGGGTCGGAGGTTCGAATCCTCTCTCGCCGACCAATTTTGAACCCCGCTTCGGCGGGGTTTTTTCTATTCTGAATTCCCACCTTTCTTTTCCCCGTAAATAAAATTCTTAAGCGCTGCTCATCTCTGGGAAATATGTCTCCAGATGGCGACATTTAATTCACTGATTCTCAGCTAATTCTGTATCAGGCAATTCTGGCGTCTCCCTTTGGCGACATCTCCTTTATTCCTAAAAGCACAAACTCCCTGATATTGAGGGGTGCAAGAATGGCACGCGGTGTGCAATAATATCTGTGTAGATGCTCATTCCATCTCTTATGTTCGCGTTTACGCCTCATAAACTCAGGAATGACGCAGAGCCGTTTACGGTGCTTATCGTCCACCGACAGATGTCGCTTCGGCCTCATCAAACACCATGGACATAACGTTGAGTGAAGCACCAATTGTTGTCAAACAGACCTGTTTTAACGCCTGCCCTGATTTCAGTGCAGGCGTTTTTTTATGGGATTAATGCCGATAGCGGAATAAGACGAGCGCGACCAACAATAATGCGCTGAACGAAACGCACCACAGTGTCTGAATAGCGTTAAACCTCGCGGAGAGGACAACGGTTATTAAGGTGGTGAAGGTGGCTGTCAGTGTTTGCCAGCGGTATGCTTTCGCGCTGGCATGGGCAACGCAGTCTTGCGTAAAGTGATGGAGCACGCTGAAGGTGCCCAGCGCAAACACCACGTTTGAAGCCAGATGGGCAATAAAAATGGCCGCCAGAGCTGCGCCGACATGGTGCGATAAAGCAGGCATCAAGGCGTATGAAAGCAAAAACAGCCCCAGACATCCCAGCAGTAACCCGTTGTGCTGCATATGTTGCGTCATCTTCTTACTGTTGAGCAGAAGAGGGCCGCAAAGCTGCCCGAGACTTCGGCTGAACAGCAAAGGTAACGCCAGCGCAGTGGAGTCATCCGGCCTGAATTGCTGTGCCAGTGAAGGCAACAGTGCCATCGCAGGAGCGCCCACTGCGGCCAGAGCGGGTAACAGAAGCAAACTGCGCTTCTGCCTGATGCTGAGGGTTGTCCAACTCAGTGCAGGCATGGAGTCGCTCGCTGGGGCTTGCGGGCCGATACCAATACGTCTTCCTGCCAGCCACAATAGCAGTGAGGCGACGACAAAACTTGCCGCGTCCACCGCCAACAGGCTTTCCGGATCCACCCTCTCGAACAGAAGCACGCCGACCCCCGTCCCCAACAAAACCTGAGAGGCAAAAATCAGGTTCTCCATGGCGGTTGCCGCGGGAAGCTCTTCGCTAGAAAGCCCTCGTTTAAACGTCAGCGCCAGAGCGGGCCACGACATGCCACCCAATAGCGCCTCAACGGATTGCACGGAAAGAAGCAGGGGAATGCTTTGATAGTGCAAACCCAGCAACGGCAGCAGTAAGGCGACTAGCCCTGCGAGCTCACAGAACAGCAGCAAACGCAGAGGAGGGGAGAGGCGACAAAGCTTCTCGCCCAGCAGGCTGCCAATAAACCCAGGCACTGTTGCCAGTAGCCAGGCCAGCGTTAATACCGAAGATGAAGCTTGCCAGCGCAGAAGCTGACCAAACACCACGACCTGCGTCAGGCCGTTTCCCAAAGAAGACACAATAAAGGCGAGTGCCATCAAGCGAAGCCAGGCATGGCTTCGCAATGCGCGTATCAGCGCAAACAGCAGAGAATTCATGTGAGACGATCTCCAGCAATACGTTATCCACGCGTCATTGCGCGTGAGTGAAAAACGGTAAATGCTGAAAAATCGTTACATTGGCGGGCCCGGTCAGGTACGGAAGAACTTTGACTCTAGCATGGGGATATCGAAAAAAGAAAGGGGCCGAAAAGGCCCCTTATTGCATCAGGAAGGTGAATTGTTCTGAAGTGTGAGCAACAGCCCGTCCCGGCGCATGGCGGCGGCTTCTTCTGGCTGGTGCAATCTGTCCAGCGCATCGGCAAGCCAGGCATAATCAAAGGCATCCGGGCGTTGTTTCAACGCTGCGCGGAACGCGACGGTCGCTTCCTGCCATTCGCCATGTTTCATCAGCGACTGGCCTAAGGTGCTCCACAACAGCGGGCGATCGCCCACGCTTTTGATTTGCTGACGCAGCACTTTTTCAAGCTGCTCAGGGTTGTTGGTTTTCAGGCGCGGCACCGGCAGCAGCAGGCGATCGTCGTACTGGCGCTTCAGGCCATCAATAATGATCTGCTGGGCGGTGTCATGATCGTCACATTCAATGAGGTGATCAGCCATGGCAACCTGCAAAGCAACCTGATGACGCGTCTTACGGCTCTGGTTTTTCCACCATTCACGCAGGCCATCGCTACCCTGATCGGCACGTGCCTGATCCATCAAACCAATCCACGCTTGCTGTTCCAGTGCATCGCGATGAGCCTGATCGCCGACATTCGCTTTCGCCATCGAAGGGATGATGTCGAGCAGCGAGCTCCACGCACCGGTGCGGATGTAGGCCTGTTCTGCCAGACGCAGCACTTCCGGGTGGCGCGGAGAAATCTCAAGCAGCCTGTCGATACCGTGACGTGCAGCGTGGTCTTCATTACGGGCAAGCTGAATACGAACGCGGGTAATTTCTACCGGGATCAGATCGTTACCGGCACTTTCTGCGGCGCGCTCCAGGTGCTGGTTGGCACGCATTTCGTCGCCACGCTGTTGAGCCGCTTCAGCCGCCAACAGATAGTTCACCACCGGTTGCTCAGCGTGATCGGCATTTTTCGCCATCAGCTTCTCAACCTGCTGGTAATCGCCTTCTGCCAGTTTCAGCAACGCTTGTTCAGTCTGCTTACGGGCACGGCGGCGTTTGCGTCCTACGAACCAGCCGCGAGTGTGCGCGCCGGTGCGGAAGATGCGACGCAAGATCCACTCAATGGCAAACAACACCACCATCGTCAGGATCAGAATGATCACAAGCCCGGTGACGCTGGTCTCAATGTTGTAGTTATCGGTCTGGATCAGGACATAGCCCTGATGCCCGGCAACGATGGGGCCCACAACGATCCCGGCGATCAACAGCGCAAAGAGCAATAATACTTTGATCATGATTATTCTCCTTGCGGCGCAGCAGCGGCAGGCGCTTCAGCCTGAGGTGCGGCTTCTGTGGCGGCCACGGACGGCTGAGCCAGCAGATTACGCACGCGCGTTTGCATCAGTTTTTCCAGAATCGCCTGGCTTTGCAGCGTGTCTGGCACATCCATATTAATGTTCTGCTGGCTCAGCTTATCCAGCTCATCGAGGAACGCTTTGGTGGTGGCATCGTCGGTGTCGTAATAAGCACGCACCCACGTTGAAACGTTATCCAGCGCCTGTTTGTAAGTCTCTTCCTGGTGACGTGGAACAGCCTGAGCGGCAACCAGCAGACGTGAGCGAATGTTTTCGCGCAGATAGACGTCCTGGTTTGGTGCCAGCAGCGGTACGGCTGTTTCGTCACGACGGCGAATAGTAATGAAGCTGTCCATAAAGTTCTGCCAGCTTTTCTGCAGGTTGACGCGCCATTCACTGAGGGAGCTTGAAAGCTCGCCGCCGTCGTCATCCATTGGAGAGTCGTCGGTGCTGTTATCCGCCAGACGCAGGTTGTCGATTTGGTTCGACAGCTGATTCACTTTGAGAATAATGCCGTCGTAGTCGACCTGTGAAACACCGGAAAGGCTTGCAACATCGTCGGTGATTGCGCGGCGTGCGCCAATCAGGCTCGGATCGTTCATGTCAGCCAGACTCGCATCGGCACTTTTCAGCAGCGCCGCGGCAGTAGTGACATCCTGATCGCTCCACAGCTTGCGGCCTGCCAGTTTGACGAGGAAATCGGCCTGAGCCAGCAGCCAGGTTTTGGCATCGCTGCCAGAAATGGTGGCGACTTTCTGCTGTAGCTCATCAAGCTGTTTATTGAGCGCATCTTGCTGATTCTTCGCTTCTGCCAGCTGAGAGGCCTGCTGCTTGATAACGCCTTCCAGCTCACTTTTCTGGGTCTCCTGCGCTTTTTGCAGCGCAGTCACCTGATTCACCAGCGCATCGCTGGCGGTGGTCTGATTCACGTTTTGCTGCTTAACCAGCCCATACAGGCCGGCACCCGCCGCCAATGCGATAGCGATAGCCACTACGCTCAGCACCAGTGGCGTTTTGTTGCTGCCATTTTTCTTCTCAGCGTTCTTCTTTTCAGCATTCTCCGGCTGTGGCGTGATGTCCACGGCCTCCCTGGTCTCTTCAACCACGGCGGAGTTCTCTTTTTGTTCCGTCATTATGGCTTCCAATGTTGAGAGTTATTGTAAAGCACGCAGCAGCGCGTCGTTGTCAGCGCTATCGGCTACCTTGATGTTCCGCCAGCCCAGCTCCCGGGCCTGTTGTGCAAGACGTTCACTGACCACCAAAAGGTCGCAGTTTACCAGCCACTGCTCGCGATACCATTGAGGGATCAGCGACCAAAGGTGTTGTAACATTTCACCGCTGGTGATGACTATCTGGCTCACGCCGCGTGACTGCCAGCGCATCGCCTCTTCTGCACCGTCATAATGACGGTTACAACGTTGATAACATTCACAAAATGTAACGCTGGCGCCACGGCTGCGTAAGGTTTCCCCCAGCAGTTCCCGGCCGCCATTACCGCGTAAAATCAGCGCTTTCTTGCCCGCAACAGATTGTAATTCCGGTAATTGTAGCAACACTTCGCTGATTTCCCGATCGAGGGGATAGCGAACGTGATGGCTGCTGACTTTATGTAATGCCAGCGCCGTGGTGCGTCCAATGGCGAAATAGTCGGGAGACGATGGCCAGTGCAAACCTTGTTGTTGCAGGTGAGCGTGAGCGAACTCAACGGCGTGTTGGGAAAGGGCAAACAGCAGCGAGTCTTTACCCAGGGCCGCGAGATGCTCTGGCAACGCAGCCAGCTCGCGGCCTGGGGTAAACTCAATTAACGGAAAGCTCCAGGCCTCTCGCCCCAGCGCGCGCAGGCGGCTGACAAGTTCTTCTCCCTGAGGAGACGGGCGAGTGACCAGAATACTCATTCAGGTGCTTCTCCGTTATACACGTCTTTGAGGATTGCCCGAGCGCCGTTATCCAGCAGCTCTTCAGCAAGGGACACGCCCAGTGCTTCGGCATCTTTAGCGGGGCCGCGACGTTCGCCGCGCACCATCTGGCTACCGTCAGGTGCGCCAACCAGGGCACGCAGCCACAGCTCACCGTCCTTTAATTCAGCATAGCTGCCAATCGGCACCTGACAGCCGCCTTCAAGACGAGTATTCATCGCGCGTTCTGCACGAACACGAACGGCGGTTTCATCATGATTCAGTGGCGCGAGCAGCGCGCGAGTCTGCTCATCGTCGAGGCGACATTCAATCCCGACAGCACCTTGACCAACAGCCGGCAGAGACTGTTCTGGAGACAATGCGAGGCGAATTCTGGATTCCAGACCCAGACGTTTCAGCCCGGCAACCGCCAGAATGATGGCATCGTAGTCGCCGTTATCGAGTTTGCTCAGGCGCGTGCCAACGTTGCCACGCAGCGAACGGATCACCAAATCGGGGCGTTCAGCGGCTATCTGACACTGGCGGCGTAAACTTGACGTGCCAACCACGCTTCCAGCGGGCAGAGCATCAATGGAGTCAAAGTGATTGGAGACAAACGCATCGCGCGGATCTTCACGCTCGCAAATGGTGGTCAGCCCCAATCCTTGTGGAAATTCTACGGGCACATCTTTCATCGAGTGCACGGCAATGTCAGCGCGGTTTTCAAGCAGCGCAAGTTCCAGCTCTTTGACAAACAGCCCTTTTCCGCCCACTTTCGCCAGCGGGGTATCAAGGATCACATCGCCTCGCGTCACCATCGGCACCAGCTCTACGCTCAGGCCGGGATGGCATGCCATCAGGCGGTCTTTCACATAATGTGCCTGCCAAAGGGCGAGGGGACTTTGCCGTGTGGCAATTCTTAAAACTTTGTCTAACATGCTTGTTACCGTCGTTATCGTCCACTGGTCATCCTAACATTGTTGCTATAAGGATGTTAGTTTTCGAGTTTTTCTGAAAATCCAAAATCGAAGCAGGCGAGGCGTGCTGAAGAATTTACAGCGCTTAAACAGTGCTAAACTTATCTGTAGCGCATCTTTCTTTACCGTCAAACGGCAAGGTGTTAAATTGATCACGTTTTAAACCGTTTGTTAGCCCGTACTACCCAACCTGACGGCAACGGACGGTAGCGGTTCTTGTTGAAATTCTAAAATCCGTCACCCTCGCGGTACAACGGGTTTAAACATCAGGCGATATGTCTTGTACCTCTATATTGAGACACTGAAACAGAGACTGGATGCCATCAATCAATTGCGTGTGGATCGCGCGCTTGCTGCCATGGGGCCCGCTTTTCAGCAGGTCTACAGTCTTCTGCCGACATTGCTTCACTACCATCATCCGCTCATGCCGGGTTACCTCGACGGTAACGTACCCAAAGGCATTTGCCTCTACACGCCTGATGAAACTCAACGCCATTACCTGGACGAACTCGAACTCCATCGCGGTATGCCGCCGCAGCTCACCGCAAAAGGTGAACTGCCGATAACCGGCGTTTACTCGATGGGGAGCACCTCGTCTGTGGGGCAAAGCTGTTCCTCCGATCTCGACATCTGGGTGTGTCACCAGGCCTGGCTGGATAACGAAGAGCGCCAACTGTTGCAGCGTAAATGCAGCCTGCTTGAAAGCTGGGCGGCGTCGCTGGGCGTGGAAGTGAGCTTTTTCCTGATCGACGAAAACCGTTTCCGCCATAACGAAAGCGGCAGTCTGGGTGGTGAAGACTGTGGATCAACCCAGCACATTTTGCTGCTCGATGAATTTTATCGCACCGCTGTGCGCCTCGCAGGTAAACGTATTCTGTGGAATATGGTGCCGTGCGAAGAAGAAGAGCATTACGACGATTACGTCATGAAGCTCTATGCGCAAGGCGTGCTAACGCCGAACGAATGGCTGGACTTAGGCGGATTGAGCTCGCTCTCCGCGGAAGAGTACTTCGGTTCCAGCCTGTGGCAGCTGTATAAAAGTATTGATTCACCGTACAAAGCGGTGCTGAAAACCCTGCTTCTCGAAGCCTATTCCTGGGAATATCCCAACACGCGTCTTCTGGCCAAAGACATTAAGCAACGTTTGCATGACGGCGAGATAGTCTCTTTCGGCCTCGACCCTTACTGCATGATGCTTGAGCGCGTAACAGATTATCTGTTGGCAATTGATGACACCACGCGTCTGGATCTGGTGCGTCGATGTTTCTATTTAAAAGTTTGCGAAAAACTCAGCCGTGAGCGCGCCTGCGTGGGTTGGCGTCGTGAAGTGGTGGGGCAGTTAGTCAAAGACTGGGGCTGGAGTGAAGACCGTCTGGCGATGCTCGATAACCGCGCTAACTGGAAAATCGATGAAGTGCGTAAAGCGCACAACGAACTGCTTGATGCGATGATGCAAAGCTACCGCAATCTGATTCGCTTCGCGCGCCGCAATAATCTGAGTGTTTCCGCAAGTCCGCAGGATATTGGTGTTCTGACCCGTAAACTGTACGCTGCGTTTGAAGCGTTGCCGGGTAAAGTCACGCTGGTGAACCCGCAGATATCCCCGGATCTTTCCGAGCCGAACCTGACCTTTATCCATGTGCCGCCGGGCCGTGCCAACCGCACAGGCTGGTATCTTTACAACCGTGCGCCGAACATGGAGTCCATCGTCAGCCATCAGCCGCTGGAATATAACCGTTATCTTAATAAGCTGGTGGCCTGGGCCTGGTTTAACGGCCTGCTGACCTCACGCACCCGCCTGTTTATTAAGGGCAACGGCGTTGCCGACCTGGCAAAACTGCAGGAAATGGTGGCCGATGTGTCGCATCACTTCCCGCTGCGTTTACCGGCACCTACACCGAAAGCGCTCTACAGCCCGTGCGAGATTCGCCACCTGGCGATTATCGTCAACCTGGAATATGACCCGACGGCGGCGTTCCGCAATCAGGTTGTGCATTTCGATTTCCGTAAGCTCGATGTCTTCAGCTTCGGCGAAGAGCAAAACTGCCTGGTGGGCAGCGTCGATCTGCTTTATCGCAACTCGTGGAATGAAGTGCGTACGCTGCACTTTAACGGCGAGCAGGCGATGATCGAAGCGCTGAAAACCATTCTGGGCAAAATGCACCAGGATGCCGCGCCGCCGGACAGCGTTGAAGTGTTCTGCTACAGCCAACACCTGCGCGGGTTAATTCGTACTCGCGTGCAGCAGCTGGTCTCTGAGTGTATTGATTTGCGCCTCTCCAGTACCCGTCAGGAAACCGGGCGTTTCAAAGCGCTGCGAGTGGCGGGGCAAACCTGGGGCCTGTTCTTCGAACGTCTGAATGTGTCGGTGCAGAAGCTGGAAAACGCGATCGAGTTTTATGGTGCCATCTCGCACAACAAGCTGCATGGCTTGTCCGTGCAGGTGGAAACGAACCATGTGAAACTGCCGTCGGTTGTGGATGGGTTTGCCAGCGAAGGGATTATTCAGTTCTTCTTTGAAGACACCAGCGATGATAACGGCTTCAACATCTACATTCTGGATGAGAGCAACCGGGCAGAGGTTTATCACCACTGCGAAGGCAGCAAAGAAGAGCTGGTGCGAGACGTCAGCCGCTTCTACTCCTCGTCGCACGACCGCTTTACCTACGGCTCAAGCTTTATCAACTTCAACCTGCCGCAGTTCTATCAGATTGTGAAGACGGACAACCGCGCGCAGGTCATTCCTTTCCGTACTCAGGCCATCGCCTCTGTCGCACCTGCGAATCAGGATGCTGCAGCACCGCTTTTACAGCAGTATTTTTCCTGAGAAATTGCCCGGTGACGCTACGCTTACCGGGCCTACAACGGCTTAATCCTTATGCCGGATAAGCGTCAGCACCATCCGGGATAAGGGGTTTAACGGAAAGTCACTTCCTCACCCGCTTGCTGGGTTGCAGCCTGTTCCAGTAAATCCCAGAACGTTTCGCCGCTGCGATCGCACACCCACTCCTCTTCCTTGAGACTGAAGTGATAGCCGCCTTGTTTGGTCGCCAGCCACACCTGGTGCAGCGGTTCCTGACGGTTGATAATGATTTTGCTGCCGTTTTCAAAACTGAGCGTCAGCACGCCGCCGTTGATCTCACAATCGATATCGCTGTCGCCGTCCCAGTCATCAAGACGCTCTTCAATAGTGAGCCAAAGTGTGTCGGCAAGGCGATGGAATTCACTGTCGTTCATTTTTGTTTCCCATTATTGCGTGATGGCGACAGTATATCGCTAAACGCTTGCTTTTACGTCTTCTCCTGCGATGATAGAAAGCAGAAAGCATCAACCACAGGCACTTTAGAATGAAGAACATTGTTGGACCTCTGGTCCTTATGACTGCGTTATTTACGCTGACGGGTTGCGGTCTCAAAGGCCCGCTTTATTTTCCGCCGGCCGATAAAACAGCCGCTCCGCCGACCCAACCGGTAAACCCTGGAACGCAAAGCACCGAGCCGACTCGCAACGATCGCGGCGATAACGGTGGCCCGACTCAGGTGAACTACTAAAACTCAGTCGTTGTTTCTGCGTGGATGGAGTAGATGATGCAGTTCTCTAAAATGCATGGCCTTGGCAACGACTTTATGGTCGTTGATGCGGTGACGCAGAACGTGTTCTTTTCGCCGGAGCTGATTCGTCGCCTCGCGGATCGGCATCTCGGCGTAGGGTTTGATCAACTGTTGGTGGTTGAGCCCCCTTACGATCCCGATCTCGATTTTCACTACCGCATCTTTAATGCCGATGGCAGCGAAGTGAATCAGTGTGGCAATGGCGCACGTTGTTTTGCCCGATTTGTTCGCATCAAAGGCCTGACCAATAAACGTGATATCCGCGTCAGTACCGCTAATGGCCGTATGGTATTAAGCGTAACGGATGACGAACTGGTGCGCGTGAACATGGGCGAACCCAATTTCGAGCCTTCGCAGGTGCCTTTCCGCGCTAACAAAGCGGAAAAGACCTATATTATGCGTGCGGCAGAACAAACAGTATTGTGCGGCGTGGTCTCGATGGGCAACCCGCATTGCGTTCTTCAGGTTGATGATGTGGATACCGCTCAGGTGGAAACATTAGGACCAGTGCTGGAAAGCCATGAGCGTTTTCCGGAGCGTGCCAATATCGGTTTTATGCAGGTCGTCAAACGTGATCACATCCGTTTGCGCGTGTATGAACGTGGCGCAGGCGAAACGCAAGCATGCGGAAGTGGTGCCTGTGCCGCTGTTGCGGTCGGTATTCAGCAAGGCTTGCTGGCCGAAGAGGTACGCGTGGAACTGCCAGGCGGGCGGCTGGATATCGCCTGGAAAGGACCGGGTCAACCGTTGTATATGACTGGCCCGGCGGCACATGTCTACGACGGATTTATTCATTTATGAAACAAATAGGGGAAGAGCAGCAGGCTGAGCTTAGCGCGCTGGATGACAGCGCGGTGGTGGAGTATCTGTTGCACCATCCTGAGTTTTTCATTCGCAACGCACCGGTTGTGGAGCAGATGCGCGTCCCGCATCCTGTTCGCGGCACGGTGTCGTTGGTTGAGTGGCACATGGCGCGGGCGCGAAATCAAATCAACGCGCTGGAAGAAAACATGTCGCTGCTGGTGGAACAGGCAACGGCCAACGAAAGCCTGTTCTATCGCCTGCTGCATCTGCAGACGCGTCTCGCGGCGGCAGAAAGCCTCGACGATATGTTGAATCGCTTTCATCGTTGGGCCCGTGATTTAGGTCTGGCTGGCGCAACGGTTCGGCTGTTCGCCGATCGCTGGCGTATTGGCGCCCCCTCCAAATGCACGCAACTGGCGCTCTCGCGTCAGGCCTTCGAACCCATTCGCATTCAACGTCTTGGTCAGGAACGGCATTTCCTTGGCTCACTGAACGGCCCGGAATTGCTGGTCATGATGCCGGAAGCGAAAGCCATTGGCTCGGTAGCGATGTCGATGCTCGGCAGCGATGGCGATCTCGGCGTGATACTGTTCAGCAGCCGTGATGTGCACCACTATCAGGCAGGGCAAGGCACTCATCTTCTTCAGGAAATTTCGTTGCTGTTGCCTGGCCTGCTGGAGCGCTGGGTCGAGCGCGTATGACGGCCTCACCTTTAGCGACAGCCACCGAACGTTTTTTGCGTTACCTGGGCGTAGAGCGCCAGTTAAGTCCCATCACCGTGTTGAATTATCAGCGTCAGCTTGATGCCATTATCGCTTTAGCCGAAGAAACCGGCGTCAAAAGCTGGCAACAATGTGACGCTGCCGTGGTGCGCAGTTTTGCCACACGCAGCCGCCGCAAAGGGCTCGGCCCTGCCAGCCTCGCGCTGCGCCTCTCCGCATTACGCAGTTTTTTCGACTGGTTAGTCGGTCAGGGCGAGCTACAGGTTAACCCGGCGAAAGCCGTCTCTGCGCCGAAAACGCCGCGCCATCTGCCGAAGAACATTGATGTCGATGATGTGAATCGTCTGCTGGATATCGATCTTAACGATCCGCTGGCCGTGCGAGACAGAGCAATGCTGGAAGTGATGTACGGCGCTGGCCTCCGTCTTTCCGAATTAGTCGGCCTCGATTTGAAACATCTCGATCTGGAATCGGGTGAAGTGTGGGTGATGGGCAAAGGCAGTAAAGAGCGCCGTTTGCCGATTGGCCGCAACGCGGTGCACTGGATTGAACACTGGCTGGATTTACGCGGGTTGTTTGGCGCTGAAGAAGACGCGCTGTTTTTATCTAAGCTCGGTAAGCGAATTTCGGCGCGGAATGTGCAAAAGCGTTTCGCGGAGTGGGGCATCAAACAAGGGCTGAACAGCCATGTCAACCCGCATAAACTCCGTCACTCCTTCGCCACCCATATGCTGGAATCGAGCGGCGATCTGCGTGGCGTGCAGGAATTACTGGGCCACGCCAATCTGTCGACCACCCAAATCTATACCCATCTTGATTTTCAACACCTTGCATCGGTGTACGACAAAGCACATCCACGCGCAAAACGGGGGAAATAATGCGTTTTTACCGTCCTCTGGGCCAGATAGCCGCCCTGACGTTTGATCTCGATGACACCCTTTACGATAACCGCCAGGTGATTCGTCGCACCGAGAAAGAGTCGCTTGAGTTTGTTCGCAACTATCACCCAGCGTTGAACCAACTTGAGAGTAGCGATTTCCAGCAACTGCGCACGGCGCTACGCCAGGCGGAGCCGGAAATCTATCACGACGTCACCGAATGGCGTCGTCGTGCGGTAGAACAGGCGATGTTGAACGCCGGGCTATCCACAAGTGACGCGGAAATTGGTGCCAATGCCGCGATGATGAATTTCGCCAAATGGCGCAGCGCCATTGATGTGCCGCAGGAAACGCACGATACCCTCGCGAAACTGGCAGAGAAATGGCCGCTGGTGGCGATCACCAACGGCAACGCGCAGCCAGAATTGTTTGGCCTGAATGAGTACTTCAAATTTGTGCTGCGCGCGGGCCCTGACGGGCGCTCGAAACCGTTCAGCGATATGTACCATCTGGCGGCTGAACGCCTTGATGTGCCGCTCGGGCAAATCCTGCATGTTGGTGATGACCTGACCACAGATGTTGCCGGTGCCGTCCGTTGCGGCATGCAGGCGTGCTGGATCAATCTGCTCGATGGCGACCTGATGCAAATCAGTGACAGTCGCCTGCTGCCGCACATTGAAATTTCGCGGTTGGCATCCCTCACTACGCTGATATAATCACCAGCAACTCTGTATATATTAACAGGGGTTCTGCGAACCCCGATTTTCTCCGGCGGTGCCAATGGACGTTTCTTACCTGCTCGACAGCCTCAATGACAAACAGCGTGAAGCCGTAGCGGCTAAGCGTACCAACCTGCTGGTGCTGGCTGGGGCGGGGAGTGGTAAGACGCGCGTGCTGGTGCACCGCATCGCGTGGCTGCAAAGCGTGGAAAACTGCTCGCCGTATTCCATTATGGCGGTGACGTTCACCAACAAGGCGGCGGCGGAAATGCGCCACCGTATCGCGCAGCTGATGGGCTCTTCGCAGGGCGGCATGTGGGTGGGTACTTTCCACGGCCTGGCGCACCGTTTGCTGCGTGCGCACCATCTGGACGCCAATCTGCCGCAGGATTTCCAGATTCTGGACAGCGAAGATCAACTGCGTCTGCTGAAGCGCCTGATGAAAGCGATGAACCTCGACGAGAAGCAGTGGCCCGCGCGTCAGGGGATGTGGTTTATCAACGGCAAGAAAGATGAGGGCCTGCGCCCGCATCATATTCAAAGCTTTGGCAATCCTATCGAACAAACCTGGATCAGCGTTTATAAAGCCTATCAGGAAGCGTGTGACCGCGCGGGGCTGGTGGATTTCGCCGAGCTGTTGCTGCGAGCGCACGAGCTGTGGCTCAACAAGCCGCATATTTTGCAGCACTACCGCGAACGCTTCACCAATATCCTCGTCGACGAATTCCAGGATACCAACAACATTCAGTACGCGTGGATCCGCATGCTGGCGGGCGACACTGGCAAAGTGATGATCGTCGGCGACGATGACCAGTCAATTTACGGCTGGCGTGGTGCGCAGGTTGAAAATATTCAGCGTTTCCTCAACGATTTCCCGGGTGCCGAAACTATTCGTCTGGAACAGAACTACCGTTCGACCAACAATATTCTGAGCGCCGCTAATGCCCTGATTGAAAACAACAACGGGCGTCTGGGTAAAAAGCTGTGGACCGACGGCGTCGACGGCGAGCCTATCTCACTCTACTGCGCCTTTAACGAACTCGACGAAGCGCGTTTCGTGGTCAGCCGCATTAAAACCTGGCAGGACAACGGCGGGGCGCTGGAGCAGTGCGCCATTCTTTATCGCAGCAACGCCCAGTCGCGTGTGCTGGAAGAAGCCTTGTTGCAGGTCAGCATGCCGTATCGCATCTACGGCGGCATGCGCTTCTTCGAACGTCAGGAAATCAAAGATGCGCTTTCCTATTTGCGCCTGATTGCTAACCGAAATGACGACGCAGCGTTTGAACGCGTGGTGAATACCCCAACGCGTGGGATTGGCGATCGCACTCTGGATGTGGTGCGTCAGGCTTCGCGTGATCGTCAGTTAACGCTGTGGCAAGCCTGTCGTGAGCTGCTGAAAGAGAAAGCCCTGGCAGGACGTGCGGCCAGCGCGTTACAGCGCTTTATGGAGCTTATCGAAGCGCTGGCGCAGGAAACTGTCGACATGCCGCTGCATGTGCAGACTGACCGGGTGATTAAAGATTCCGGCCTGTTCATGATGTATGAACAAGAGAAGGGCGAGAAGGGCCAGACGCGTATCGAAAACTTAGAGGAACTGGTGACGGCCACGCGCCAGTTCAGCTACAACGACGAAGAAGAAGACATGATGCCGCTGCAGGCGTTCCTCTCCCACGCTGCGCTGGAAGCGGGCGAAGGGCAGGCGGACACCTGGCAGGATGCGGTTCAGTTGATGACGCTGCACTCAGCGAAAGGTCTGGAGTTCCCGCAGGTGTTTATCGTCGGGATGGAAGAGGGCATGTTCCCGAGCCAGATGTCGCTGGATGAAGGCGGGCGTCTGGAAGAGGAACGCCGTCTGGCCTACGTTGGGGTGACGCGTGCGATGCAAAAGCTGACGCTGACCTACGCCGAAACGCGTCGTCTGTACGGGAAAGAGGTCTATCACCGTCCATCACGCTTTGTGGGTGAATTACCGGAAGCTTGTGTGGAAGAAGTCCGTCTGCGTGCAACGGTGAGTCGCCCGGTGAGTCACCAGCGGATGGGCACGCCAATGGCGGAAAACGACACGGGCTACAAACTCGGCCAGCGCGTTCGTCACCCGAAATTTGGTGAAGGCACCATTGTTAATCTGGAAGGCAGCGGCGAGCACAGCCGTTTGCAGGTCGCGTTTCAGGGGCAAGGGATCAAATGGCTGGTGGCCGCCTACGCTCGTCTCGAAACCGTGTAACGTTAAGAAAATTATCATAATTTTTTAACGTTCTGCTAGTCTTATACGCCAGAGGGGTGGAAAAGCTCTCTGGCTTTTCGTTGCGTGTTGACGCTGCATTTAGGCTGGCGTAACATGCGCGCACGATTACGCTAAGAGGACTGATACCTTGGACACACCCAGTAGATGCTGGCTCAACTTCCTGCAATTCAGGAACAACTCCTAAGGCTATCACCCCACGCTGATGGCCTTAGAGGTTGTCAGCGACCCGCTCGTATTCCGTCGCTCTGAGTCAGGCTTTATGGTCTGAAACCCCCATTGTTTCTGTGTGCCCAACGTACCGTCCGATCATTTTTTGCATTGGGAGTCCCGGTCATGCTGAGCGCATTTCAACTGGAAAACAATCGCTTAACGCGTCTTGAGTCTGATGACATCGAACATCTGGGCAGCTCTGTCTGGGTCGATTTGGTGGAGCCGGATGATGACGAGCGAAACCGCGTACAGTCAGAACTGGGTCAAAACCTTGCCACACGTCCTGAACTGGAAGACATCGAAGCATCGGCCCGTTTCTTCGAAGACGAAGACGGCCTGCACATTCACTCCTTCTTCTTTTTTGAAGATGCTGACGATCACGCGGGTAACTCCACCGTGGCATTTACCATTCGCGAAGGGCGCTTGTTTACTCTGCGCGAGCGTGAACTGCCTGCGTTTCGTCTCTATCGTATGCGCGCCCGTAACCAGGAAATGGTCGACGGTAACGCCTTCGAGCTGTTACTGGATTTGTTCGAAACCAAAATCGAACAGCTGGCGGATGAAATCGAAAACATCTACAGCGATCTGGAAAAGCTGAGCCGGGTGATCATGGAAGGCCATCAGGGTGATGAGTACGACGAAGCACTGTCCACCCTGGCGGAGCTGGAAGATATCGGCTGGAAAGTGCGTTTGTGTCTGATGGATACCCAACGTGCACTGAACTTCCTGGTGCGTAAGGCGCGTTTGCCTGCTGTCCAGCTTGAACAGGCGCGCGAAATCCTGCGAGATATCGAATCTCTGCTGCCGCATAACGAATCGCTGTTCCAGAAGGTGAACTTCCTGATGCAGGCGGCGATGGGCTTTATCAACATCGAGCAGAACCGCATCATCAAGATCTTCTCGGTGGTGTCCGTGGTGTTCCTGCCACCGACGCTGGTGGCCTCCAGCTACGGGATGAACTTCGAGTTTATGCCAGAGCTGCATTTAAGCTTCGGCTATCCGGCAGCGATTGTGGTGATGATCCTCGCGGGTCTCGCACCGTATCTTTACTTCAAGCGTAAGAACTGGCTGTAAGGATCACTTCATACTCCCGGCGGCTTGCTGCGGTGAAGCCGCCGATCAACAACGGTTCTGCAATTTCCTTTTCTGCCGCAATCTCGCCTAAAACATCACGTAGCTTTGCCAGCGTTTTCTCTGACGTGTGGCTCGACGTGATCAACGGCAGGCCCGGTGTTAACGCTGTTTCGCCAATCGTCGCCAGCCCAGCCAGTGCTTCAGGCTGATAACGGGCGAACAGCGCCAGGCTGACACAATCAATGGCAGCGATGTCGGCCACGCCGTTTTGCAGCGCCTTCAGCGACTGGCGATGGCTGCCCGTCCAGACAAGTGAGCTGAAAAACGTATCGTCATGCGCCACGCTGTTACGCAGGGCGTGATACCCCGATTGCGAGTCTGCTGAATTGCTGGCGGCGATGCGCCCGCGAAACGCTGCAAGCGTTTTACCCTCATCCACTTTTCTTACCACCAGCTTGCTACGGTAGTTTCCTCTCTCACATCCCGACGCGAGGTAATGAAACTGGCCCACCACCTGAACCTCCGGCAACTGTGTCATCAGAGGATATCCGCAGGTCTGGCTTAACAATAAAGTGTCGTCACGCCAGTGTGGGAGGAGTTCAACCGGTCGCAGAAATTGCGCCTCAGGAAAACGGCGCAGCACGGCAGCAGCCAGTGCATCGGTGGCTGTGGGATTAACGTCATACATCGGAAAAGCCAGCTTAGCCGCCATGCGTTTCTCCTTCGTGCTTGCCTGGATGCACCGTTACGTCGACCGGACGGAAGCGATAATTGCGCCACCATTCCCGATAGCCTTTCACCACGAATCCCTGATTCCGCTGCTGATAACGCTCTTTATCGCGCAGCCAGACTTTACGCAGGCCATACCAGGGCACGCCGGGTAAATCGTGGTGTACCGAATGATAGTTCAGATTGAGGAACAGCAGCCGCCAGGGTAAAGACGTTTCGGTAATGGCGGAGCGTGCCAGCGGATCGTCCGCTGCGCGGTGCTCCAGAAAAGAACGCACTTTTGTCACGGCAAGCGCTGGATAGCTGACCGCAGCGAGATACCACAGGATCGGGAAATCGTTATGCTCCAGCCAGTAAAAAACCAGGGCGAGCAAGATGAAATGAACCAGCCACATGGCGATAGCAGGGCGTTCAAGGCGGCGGAAAGAGGCCACCATTCCCGTGAACACGCCGAAGATATCCAGCAGCGGAGCCAGCAGCAATCGCCCGACAAAGGTGTTTCGCCAGTGGATCACGCGTTGCTGCCACTCGCTGAAACGCTGCCAGCGTTCGGCTGAAAAATAGTAAGTTTCAGGATCTTCTCCCGGCACGGTCAGCAGCTGATTGCGGTGATGCGCCAGATGTGAATCGCGGTATAAGCCATACGGATACCAGACGGCCAGAGGCAAAAGACCGAACAGTTGGTTCAGACGTGGCCAGCGGGTCGGATGCCCATGGATAAGCTCGTGCTGAAGCGACATATACCAGGTGGTAAACAGAATGAGCAGGGCGGTGGAGGCGAAAATCCCCAACGTTTGATGGAAGGCCAGCGTGGCAAACCAGCCGCTGTAAATCGTGACCATCAGCAACCACGTGGGGAGCTCGCTGCGCCACAGCCAGCTTTGGGACCACTGGCGCACCGCCAGCCGTTGAGTGTCGTTAAGCCAGGCAGAACGTCTGGCGCTGTCAGGAGGTAACATCCGGCCTTCACATTTCAGGAATACATTCGCTGAAGATGTGAGAAGCCGTTTGAAATAACAAAGAATTTAAGCGGATGAGCTTTGCTATTTTTCAGCAAAGCCGGGGACATCAGGCTTTGGGTGCGCGTCGCAGCGTGTAAACCGCATCCATCACAAAGAGTGCCAGCGCGACCCAGATAAACGCAAAGGTCACCATCTTATCGGTACCCGGCGTTTCACCGTAGAATACAACCGCCAGCAGGAACATCAGCGTCGGGCCGATGTACTGGAAGAAACCGAGCGTCGACAGGCGCAGGCGAGTGGCTGCACCGGTAAAGCACAGCAGCGGAATAGTGGTGACGACGCCCGCCGCCATCAGCAGCACATTCAGTGACCAGGGGTTTTGCCCCATATGGCTGGTGGCACTGTCGGCAATGCCGAACAGATAAATCGCCGCCACTGGCAGCAGCCAGAGGGTTTCAACCAACATGCCGGTCTGCGCATCGACAGCAATCTTTTTGCGTGCCAGGCCATAGAACGCGAAGCTGAAAGCCAGCCCCAGCGCGATGACTGGCAGGGAACCAAATGTCCAGAGCTGCACCAGCACGCCACACGCTGCCAGCGCGACCGCCAGCCACTGCATACGACGGAAACGCTCGCCGAGGAAAATCATCCCCAACACCACGTTCACCAGCGGGTTGATAAAATAACCGAGGCTAGCTTCCAGCATGTGCTGATTGTTCACCGCCCAGATAAACAGCAGCCAGTTGCCGCCGATCAGCACCGCAGACACCGCCAGCATCAGGATTTTTTTCGGGGTCTGGCACAGGCGTTTGATCCCGCTCCACTGACGGCTGATAGAGATCAGCGCAATCATAAAGAAGAAGGACCAGATGATACGGTGCGTCAGAATTTCATCGGCTGGCACGTAGTGGATCAGCTTGAAGTAAGCCGGTGCCACACCCCAGATAAAATAAGCGGCAAGGGCGAGTAATACGCCTTGCCGCGTTTGTTTAGCATCCATCAGTAAAATCCGTTACAGAAAAGTAAAACGATTTTACCTGAATTTACCTGATCAACCCACCATATAAGTCGCCGTGGCGCTGGCGATATAGACCTGATCTTCGTTATGCAATTCGACCCGAGCTACCGCCACTTTATTACCTGCACGCAGCAGGCTGCTGGTGGCGGTAAAGCGGTTCCCACGCCCTGGGCGCAGGTAATCGACTCGTAAATCGATGGTGCCCATCCGCGACAGGCGCTGGCGCAGTTCGTCCTCGTTAATGGTGTCGTGACGAGTCAGAGTGCTGCCTACGCAAACCAGGCCTGCCGCCACATCCAGTGCCGAAGCAATCACGCCGCCGTGAAGAATGCTTTGCGCCCAGTTGCCGACCATCATCGGCTGATTGTTGAAGCTGAGCTGGGCGAACGCTTTTTCATAACGTTCCAGTTCCAGACCAAGCGCACGGTTAAACGGCATGTGATACACAAAAATATCGCCGACCAGTTTTAATGCTTCATCGGCGGTCAGTTCTTTCGACATAGCAACCTGTCCATTGGTTAATGAAATGTTGATTTTATGCTTATGGAATGTTGATTGCTACTTTCGGAACGGATAACCGCGCATTACGGAGATAAATGAGTAGAATGTCTGGCGAATAATAATCCAACAAATAAATATTTATCTTCAGGAGAACTCCCGATGCGAACCAGGCTGGGTTGGTTACTGGCAGTAGCAGGACTGCCGCTTTCCGTTTACGCACAGGAAGCTACGATCAAGGACGTTCATGATACTCCCGCCGTTCGCGGCAGTATTATTGCCAACATGCTGCAGGAGCACGACAACCCGTTCACGCTCTACCCGTATGATACTAACTATCTGATTTATACGTGGAGCAGCGACATTAACAAAGAAGCCATTCAGACCTACAACTGGTCGGATAATGCGCGTAAAGATGAGGTGAAGTATCAGCTGAGCCTGGCCTTCCCAATCTGGCGCGGCATTCTGGGCGACAATTCCGTGCTGGGCGCTTCGTACACGCAAAAGTCCTGGTGGCAGCTTTCCAATACCGGCGAGTCTTCGCCTTTCCGCGAAACCAACTATGAGCCGCAGCTCTTCTTAGGCTTCGCGACAGACTACGAGTTTGCAGGCTGGACGCTGCGCGATGTTGAAGTCGGGTATAACCACGATTCCAACGGCCGTTCAGATCCCACTTCCCGCAGCTGGAACCGCATGTATACGCGCCTGATGGCGCAGAACGGCAACATGATGGTTGAAGTGAAGCCGTGGTTTGTCATCGGCGACACCGACGATAACCCGGATATCACCAAGTACATGGGCTACTACCAGCTGAAAATTGGGTATCAGCTGGGCGACGCAGTGCTAAGCGCGAAAGGCCAGTACAACTGGAACACTGGTTACGGCGGCGCGGAGCTGGGAATAAGCTACCCGGTGACCAAGCATATGCGTGTTTATACTCAGGTTTACAGTGGTTACGGCGAGTCGCTGATTGATTACAACTTCAATCAGACGCGCGTTGGCGTAGGCGTAATGCTCAACGATCTGTTTTAATCGTTGCACTCTTGTCCTCAGGCGCTGAAAATAGCGCCTGTTTTTATTTCAGGGCTGGGGTGAGTGTGGCGCAGGCGGAAGTGATCAATCAGGTAACGCTGGCAAGACAGGTTTTACAAGAAACCTTCGGCTACCAGCAATTCCGCCCAGGACAGGAAACGATCATCGAGACCGTGCTCGAAGGGCGCGATTGTCTGGTGGTGATGCCGACGGGCGGCGGGAAATCCCTCTGCTATCAAATTCCTGCGTTAGTGCTTGAAGGCCTGACGGTGGTAGTTTCTCCGCTTATCTCGCTGATGAAAGACCAGGTCGATCAGCTGCTCGCCAACGGCGTGGCTGCGGCCTGTCTGAACTCAACCCAGAACCGCGAACAGCAGCAAGAAATTATGGCGGGTTGCCGAACGGGCAAAATCCGCCTGCTCTATATCGCGCCCGAGCGCCTGATGCTCGACAACTTCCTCGACAACCTCAGCCACTGGAATCCGGTGATGCTGGCGGTAGATGAAGCGCACTGTATCTCCCAATGGGGCCACGATTTCCGTCCTGAGTACGCTGCACTGGGCCATCTGCGTCAACGCTTCCCGGCACTGCCTTTTATGGCTTTGACGGCAACTGCCGATGACACCACCCGTAGCGATATCGTCCGTCTGCTCGGCCTTAACGATCCGCTGATTCAAATCAGCAGCTTCGATCGCCCCAATATCCGTTACATGCTGATGGAGAAGTTTAAGCCTCTCGATCAGCTGATGCGTTACGTGCAGGAACAGCGCGGTAAATCCGGCATTATCTACTGTAACAGCCGCTCAAAAGTGGAAGACACCGCTGCCCGCCTGCAAAGTCGTGGTATCAGCGCCGGCGCTTATCACGCGGGGCTGGAAAACGACGTGCGCGCCGATGTACAGGAGAAATTCCAGCGCGATGACCTGCAAATCGTGGTGGCAACCGTGGCCTTCGGCATGGGCATCAACAAGCCAAACGTGCGCTTTGTGGTTCACTTCGACATTCCGCGCAACATCGAATCTTACTACCAGGAAACCGGCCGCGCCGGGCGTGATGGCCTGCCTGCGGAAGCGATGCTGTTTTACGACCCGGCCGACATGGCGTGGTTGCGCCGCTGCCTGGAAGAGAAACCTGCCGGGCAGTTGCAGGACATCGAACGCCACAAGCTCAATGCGATGGGCGCTTTTGCGGAAGCGCAAACCTGCCGTCGTCTGGTGTTGCTGAATTATTTTGGCGAAGGGCGTCAGGAGCCGTGCGGTAACTGCGACGTTTGCCTTGATCCACCGCGTCAGTACGACGGCCTGGAAGACGCACGTAAAGCCCTCTCTACGGTGTACCGTGTGAATCAGCGTTTCGGGATGGGCTACGTGGTGGAAGTGCTGCGGGGGGCGAATAATCAGCGCATCCGCGAAATGGGCCACGACAAGCTGCCTGTTTACGGCATTGGTCGCGAGCAAAGCCATGAGCATTGGGTCAGCGTGATTCGCCAGCTCATTCACATGGGTTTTGCGACTCAGAACATCGCCCATCATTCTGCCTTACAGCTCACTGAAGCGGCGCGTCCGGTGCTGCGTGCCGAAGTTCCGCTGCAATTGGCTGTACCGCGTGTGCTCGCACTCAAACCACGCGTCGCGCAGAAATCGTATGGCGGCAACTACGACCGCAAACTGTTCGCCAAACTGCGCAAGCTGCGTAAATCCATTGCCGACGAAGAGAACATCCCGCCTTACGTGGTGTTTAACGACGCAACGCTGATTGAAATGGCGGAGCAGATGCCGACTTCACCAGGTGAAATGCTCAGCGTGAACGGCGTGGGGATGCGCAAACTTGAACGTTTTGGCCAGGAGTTTCTGGCGCTGATCCGCTCGCACGTGGATGGCGATGATGAGGAGTAGTCAGCCGGGCGAAAAAGTGCCAGGATAATCACTCACTGAATCATTCCCCCGCGAGTTATCTATGCTGATGTTATTTCTCACCGTGGCGATGGTGCATCTGATTGCACTGATGAGCCCGGGTCCGGACTTTTTCTTCGTGTCGCAAACGGCGGTCAGTCGCTCCCGAAAAGAAGCGATGATGGGCGTACTCGGCATTACCGCAGGCGTCATGGTCTGGGCTGGTGTGGCGCTCTTAGGCCTGCATCTGCTCCTCGAAAAAATGGCCTGGCTGCATAACATCGTGATGGTGGGCGGCGGACTTTATCTCTGCTGGATGGGCTATCAGATGCTGCGCGGCGCGCTGAAGAAAAGCGAAGCGCCAGCAGGTGAACCGAAAGTTGAACTGGCGCAGGGCGGAAAAAGCTTCCTCAAAGGCCTGCTGACCAATCTGGCAAACCCAAAAGCGATTATTTACTTCGGTTCCGTCTTCTCACTGTTTGTGGGCGACAGCGTCGGCGCCGCAGAGCGCTGGGGGATTTTCCTGCTGATTATCGTTGAAACCTTCGCGTGGTTTACCGTGGTGGCAAGCCTGTTTGCGCTGCCGTCCATGCGCCGGGGTTACCAGCGCATGGCGAAGTGGATTGATGGCGTAGCGGGCACTCTGTTTGCCGGGTTCGGCATTCACCTGATTATCTCCCGCTGATCACGCATGGCGCGCGGACGCTAACAGCGCCCCAACCAGCATAAACAACGAACCAAAGACTTTATTCAGGGCCTTCATCTGACGAGGGCCTTTGATCCAGCCCGCAATGCGCTGCGCCAGCGTCGCATAGCCAATCATCACGATGATATCCACCACAATGGTTGTCACCCCGAGCACCACGTACTGCATCACCTGTGGCTGATGCGGCATGATGAACTGCGGGAACAGTGCTGCCAGAAAGACGATGCTTTTCGGGTTGGTCAGGTTCACAAACACCGCGCGCTTGAAAAGATGCCCGCTTGACTGTGTTTTTGCCACGGTATTGAGGTCGATAGCGCCCGCCGCCCGCCACTGCTGAATGCCGAGCCAGATAAGATAGGCTGCACCGGCCCACTTCAGCACTTCAAACGCCATTACTGACCGGGAAAACAACGTTCCCAGCCCGACACCGACCAGCACGATGTGAATGCCCAATCCGGTTTGCAGCCCGGCAATCGACGCGGCTGCACCACGATAGCCGTGATTGATGGATGTGGTCATGGTGTTGATAGCCCCGGAACCCGGAGAAAGGCTGAGGATAATCGACGTCAACAGATAGGCGAACCACCATTCAAAGGTCATCAGAATCTCCCTGAGGGACTGTTTTTATGCCACAATACCGTATAAAGCAGGTGTTGTAAGTCACGTCACTGAAAATACGATCTTCCGCGGTTAGCAGGGGTGGATACCCGATGTTTCAGCAACAAATGGACTGGAAAACAAGAGAAAACGCGTATGCTGCTTTCACCATGGGGCCACTGAATGATTTCTGGCGTCAGCGTGAAGAAGCAGAGTTTAAAGGCGTAGACGGTGTTCCGGTACGCTTTGTCCGCTTTTGTGCAGAGAAAAACGATCGGGTGATTGTGGTTTGCCCGGGGCGCATCGAAAGCTATGTGAAATATGCCGAACTGGCGTATGACCTGTTCTACAGCGGTTTCGACGTGCTGATTATTGATCATCGCGGGCAGGGGCTTTCCGGGCGACTGCTCGACGACAGCCACCGTGGGCACGTGGTGAATTTCAGCGATTATGTCGACGACCTGAACGCCTTCTGGCAACAGGAGGTCGCTCCCGGCCCGTGGCGCAAGCGTTACATTCTTGGGCACTCGATGGGCGGCGCGATTTCCACGTTGCTGCTGCAACGCCATCCTGGGCTGTGTGATGCGATAGCGCTTTGTGCGCCAATGTTCGGTATCATCATGCGTCTGCCTGACTGGATGGTGCGTCACATTCTCGATTTCGCCGAGGGCCATCGGCGTATTCGTGAAAGCTATGCGATGGGCACAGGACGCTGGCACGCGCTGCCGTTCGGTCTCAATGTCCTGACTCACAGCCGTGAACGTTATCGCCGTAATCTGGGGTTTTATGCGGATAACCCCTTCCTGCGTGTCGGCGGGCCAACGTACCATTGGGTGCGTGAAGGTTTGCTGGCCGGTGAGCAAATCCTCGCAGGAGCCATCGATGACAACACGCCGACGTTGCTCATTCAGGCAGAAGAAGAACGGGTCGTGGATAACCGCATGCACGACCGCTACTGTGAATTACGCGCCGCAGCGGGCAAGCCTTGTGAAGGTGACACCCCGCTTGTCATAGAAGGTGCTTATCATGAGATCCTTTTTGAAAAGGACGATATGCGCTCAGTCGCGCTTACTGCCATCGTCGGCTTTTTTAACCGACATGATTAATCCGGCACTATGCCGCTCTTACCCAAAGGTTGAATCTTATTATGTACCAGGTTGTTGCGTCTGATTTGGATGGCACGTTACTCAATCCCGACCATCGTCTCTCCCCTTATGCAAAAGAAACACTGCAACTGCTGACCGCCAAAGGGGTGAACTTCGTGTTCGCAACGGGCCGCCACCACATTGACGTTGGACAAATTCGCGACGGGCTTGGCATCAAGTCCTTCATGATCACCTCCAACGGCGCGCGTGTGCACGATACCGACGGCAATCTGGTGTTTGCGCATAACCTCGACCGCGATATCGCCGCCGACCTGTTCGGTGTGGTGAATAACAATCCGGATATCGTGACCAACGTCTACCGCGATGACGAATGGTTCATGAACCGTCACCGTCCGGAAGAGATGCGTTTCTTCAAAGAAGCCATCTTCAACTATTCGCTGTATGAACCGGGCCTGCTGGAGCCCGAAGGCGTGAGCAAAGTGTTCTTCACTTCGCCAAGCCATGAAGTGCTGCTGCCGCTGGAGCAGGCGATTAATGCTCGCTGGGGCGATCGCGTGAACGTCAGTTTCTCAACGTTGACCTGTCTGGAAGTGATGGCGGGTGGCGTGTCTAAAGGCCACGCGCTGGAAGCCGTTGCCAAAAAGATGGGTTACGGATTAGCAGATTGCATCGCCTTCGGCGACGGGATGAACGACGCGGAAATGCTCTCCATGGCCGGCAAAGGTTGCATTATGGAAAATGCCCATCAGCGTCTGAAAGATTTGCATCCTGAGCTGGAAGTGATAGGCACTAACGGCGATGACGCCGTGCCGCACTACCTGCGCCGCCTGTATCTCAATCAGGCGTAACGCGACTCGCACCAATGCACAAAAGCCCTGCTGGTCAGGGCTTTGCTGTATAACCAGCCCTGCGCGTACTTCACGCCATGGGATTTTAGCCAGGTCGCCTGGGCCTGCGTTTCCACGCCTTCAGCCAGTGGCTCCAGCGCGAGTGAACGCGCCAGCGCAATAATCTGTGGCAGCAGGCTCTTGCCCGGCAGCGGGTCGATCAGCGTCTTGTCTATCTTCAGCATGTCAAAGGTCATGGCCTGCAAATAATTCAGGTTCGCGTAGCCGCTCCCAAAATCATCAAGATAAATAGCAAAGCCTGCTTTGCGATAACACGCCACTTTTGGCGCGGCGGTCTTGGGATCGATAACGCTGCTTTCGGTCATCTCCAGCGCGATTTGCTGCGGGCGAACATGATGCTGCTGGCAGAGTTGCGACAGATGCTCAAGCAAAGCGGTGGATTGCAGATCGTCGGGTTCAACGTTAATGGAAATGTACTGTTGAGGATGCTTGTGCAGCCAGCCGCCCAGATCGTCAAAAATCTGTTCAACCACCCATTCCGTCATGCTGGTGAGCAGCTCGGTTTCGCGGGCAAAGGGCACAAAACTGTCTGGCGGCAGCAATCTGCCGTCGGGCAACGGCCAGCGCACCAGCGCTTCAGCGCCCGTGACACGCCCGTCTTCCAGCCTGACGATGGGTTGATACCACATCTCCAGTTGTCGGGTGTGAATGGCTTTTTTCAGCCGGGCATGCGAGGCCGATAACTGGCGTAAGAAAGGGGGGATCAGACTACTGTCCGTCACAGGTTCCATCCTGAACAAGCTCCATAAGCAGGATAAGGGAAACAGTATTCCCCTAATCGGCCTGTTTAACTATCAGTAATGGCCGATTTCCTGTTAGGAAAAGGCTGGAAGGGCTTTTAAGTGTTCTTTATTTGCTCAGTTGTCAACCGACGACTCGGCTACAATGACCGCCTGGCTTCCTGAGAGAATTTCACTGTGGCATTACTGATTATCACCACCGTGCTGTGGGCGTTTTCCTTCAGCCTGATCGGCGAGTATCTGGCGGGCAGCGTCGACAGCTACTTTTCCGTGCTGATGCGTGTCGGCCTTGCCGCACTGGTCTTCCTGCCGTTCCTGCGGGCGCGCAACCAGTCGCTGCGTGTTGTGCTGATGTACATGCTGGTGGGCGCATTGCAGCTTGGCATCATGTATCTGCTGGCCTTCCGTGCTTATCTGTACCTGACGGTTTCTGAATTCCTGCTGTTCACCGTACTGACGCCGCTCTACATCACGTTGATTTACGATCTGATGAGCAAGCGACGCTTGCGCTGGGGCTATCTGCTGAGCGCTGGGCTGGCGGTGATTGGCGCGGCGATTATTCGCTACGACCATATCAGCCCGCACTTCTGGACGGGTTTGCTGCTGGTTCAGCTTTCAAACATCAGCTTTGCCATCGGGATGGTGGGCTATAAGCGCCTGATGGAAATCCACCCAATGCCGCAGTACAATGCGTTTGCCTGGTTCTACATGGGCGCGTTTCTGGTGGCGGTGGTGGCGTGGTTTATGCTCGGCAATCCGCAAAAGCTGCCGACCACCACGTTACAGTGGGGCATTCTGGTGTGGCTTGGCGTAGCGGCTTCCGGGCTGGGTTACTTCATGTGGAACTACGGCGCAACGCAGGTGGACGCCGGGACGCTCGGCATCATGAACAACATGCACGTGCCAGCCGGGCTGCTGGTGAATCTTGCCATCTGGCAACAGCAGCCTCACTGGCCGAGCTTTATCACAGGGGCGTTGGTGATTGTGGCTTCACTGTGGGTCCATCGCCAGTGGGTCGCTCCGCGTTCCGTACAAACGGCAAATGATCGCAAGCGTGGTTCCGCGCTGAGCGAATAAACGCTTCTGTGACTGGCTGACGCTGCTCGCCATCGCGCACGGCAGCGTACAGCCGGCTCCACAGGCCTTCACCCAGGGTTTTGGTCACCACCAGGCCCTGGCGTTCAAAACTCTCCACCACCCAGTGTGGCAGGGCAGCGATGCCCATTCTGGCCGCCACCATCTGAATCAACAGCAGCGTGTTATCGACACTTTTCAGCGACGGGCTGACGCCAGCCGGTTGCAGGAAGTGCCGCCAGATATCCAGCCGTTGACGCTGCACCGGATAAATCAGCAAAGTCTCGCTGGCGATATCTTCCGGCGTAATACGCGCTCGCGCCGCTAGCGGATGTTCCGGAGCCAGCACCAGGCGCACTTCATAATCAAACATCGGCGAATAGTGCAGACCACTGCGCGGCAGAATGTCCGAAGTCAGCACAATATCCAGCTCGCCCTGCTGCAACGCAGGTTGCGGGTCGAACGTCACACCGGATTTGAAA
Source organism: Scandinavium sp. NPDC088450 (assembly GCF_044900545.1). Classification (NCBI taxonomy): domain Bacteria; kingdom Pseudomonadati; phylum Pseudomonadota; class Gammaproteobacteria; order Enterobacterales; family Enterobacteriaceae; genus Scandinavium; species Scandinavium sp. NPDC088450. The sequence goes on from NZ_JBJDNI010000029.1 coordinate 48,312, forward strand.
TCCATCTCCACCTGCGGCCAGCTTGCGCGGAAGTTTTCCAGCGCAGGGGTCAGCCACTGAATACAGCTGTGACACTCAATGGCGATACGCAGCGTGGTTTGCTGTGGCTCATTACACGCCTGCAAAGCACGGCTGATCTGTGGCAGCACCTGATTCGCCAGTTGCAACAGAATTTCGCCCTGCGGCGTAAACCGCAGCGGCTGGCTTTTACGCACGAAAAGCCGAAAGCCAAGGCGCTGCTCCAGATCGCTGAACTGGTGAGAAAGCGCAGATTGCGTCTGGTGCAGCATCGCCGCCGCTGCCGCAAGCGAGCCGCTGTTCCGCAACGCTTGCAGCGTTTTCAGGTGTTTAATCTCGATCATGAAAGTCCTTCACTTCGGCATGAAAATGTTGCGCTTGTGGATCATACACTACCTTCACATTATGGATGTGTAAACATCTGGACGTCTAAATAACGAATTCCCTGAGAGGCAACACCATGACAATCAAGAACCACACCCTCGGATTTCCTCGCGTTGGCCTGCGCCGCGAGCTTAAAAAAGCACAAGAAAGCTACTGGGCGGGTAACGCCACCCGTGAAGAATTGCTGGCTGTCGGCCGCGAGCTGCGCGCCCGTCACTGGCAACAGCAGAAAGAAGCCGGAGTGGATTTGCTGCCCGTGGGCGACTTCGCCTGGTACGACCATGTTCTGACGACCAGCCTGCTGCTCGGCAACGTGCCGGCTCGTCATCAGAACAAAGATGGCTCGGTTGATATCGACACTCTGTTCCGCATTGGCCGTGGCCGTGCGCCAACGGGTGAGCCTGCGGCAGCGGCGGAAATGACCAAATGGTTTAACACCAACTATCACTACATGGTGCCGGAATTCACTCAGGGCCAGCAGTTCAAACTGACCTGGACGCAGCTGCTCGACGAAGTGGACGAAGCGCTGGCGCTGGGTCACAACGTCAAACCTGTGCTGCTTGGCCCGGTAACTTATCTGTGGCTGGGGAAAGTGAAAGGTGAGCAATTTGATCGCCTGAGCCTGCTGAACGACATCCTGCCGGTTTACCAGCAGGTGCTGGCGGAACTGGCAAAACGTGGCGTGGAGTGGGTACAAATCGACGAACCGATCCTGGTTCTGGAACTGCCGCGCCCATGGCTTGAGGCTTTCCAGGCTGCATACGACGCGCTGCAGGGTAAAACCAAACTGCTGCTGACCACCTATTTTGAAGGCGTCACCCCTAACCTGGACACCATCACAGCGCTGCCGGTTCAGGGCCTGCATGTGGATCTGGTGCACGGTAAAGACGATGTGGCGGAAGTGCATAAGCGCCTGCCAGCTGACTGGTTGCTCTCCGCCGGGCTGGTCAATGGACGTAACGTCTGGCGTGCCGATCTGACCGAGAAATACGCACAAATTAAAGATATCGTAGGTAAACGTGAATTGTGGGTCGCGTCTTCGTGCTCGCTGCTGCACAGCCCAATCGATCTGAGTGTGGAAACGCGCCTTGATGCTGAAGTGAAGAGCTGGTTTGCCTTCGCCCTGCAAAAATGTGAAGAGCTGGCGCTGCTACGCGATGCGCTGAACAGCGGTGACACCAAAGCGATTGCCGAATGGAGCGCGCCAATTCAGGCTCGTCGCCACTCAAGCCGTGTTCACAATGCTACTGTCGAAAAACGTCTGGCGGCAATCACCGCGAAAGACAGCGAGCGCAATCGTCCTTATGCGGAACGAGCAGAGGCACAGCGTGCTCGCTTCCAGCTGCCTGCGTGGCCGACCACCACCATCGGTTCCTTCCCTCAAACCACCGAAATTCGCGGCCTGCGTCTGGACTTCAAAAAAGGTGCGCTGGATGCCAACAACTACCGCACCGGTATCGCCGAGCACATCAAGCAGGCTATTGTGGAGCAGGAGCGTCTGGGTCTCGACGTGCTGGTTCACGGCGAAGCAGAACGTAACGACATGGTGGAATACTTCGGCGAGCACCTCGACGGCTTCGTCTTCACCCAAAATGGCTGGGTACAGAGCTACGGCTCCCGCTGCGTGAAGCCACCAGTCGTTATCGGCGACATCAGCCGCCCGGAAGCCATCACCGTAGAATGGGCGAAATACGCGCAGTCTCTGACCGACAAACCGGTGAAAGGCATGCTGACAGGCCCGGTGACCATTCTGTGCTGGTCTTTCCCGCGCGAAGATGTGTCCCGCGAAACCATCGCTAAACAGATTGCCCTGGCGCTGCGTGATGAAGTAGCCGATCTGGAAGCCGCAGGTATCGGCATCATCCAGATTGACGAACCGGCTCTGCGTGAAGGTCTGCCGCTGCGTCAAAGCGACTGGGAAGCGTATCTGGCCTGGGGCGTGGAAGCTTTCCGCATCAACGCTGCCGTGGCGAAAGATGAAACGCAGATCCACACCCACATGTGTTACTGCGAGTTCAACGACATCATGGATTCCATCGCCGCGCTGGATGCCGACGTGATCACCATTGAAACCTCACGTTCCGACATGGAATTGCTGGAGTCGTTCGAAGAGTTCGATTACCCGAACGAAATCGGGCCGGGCGTGTACGACATCCACTCCCCGAACGTGCCAAGCGTGGAATGGATTGAAGCCCTGCTGCAAAAAGCGGCACAGCGTATTCCGGCAGAGCGTCTGTGGGTGAACCCAGACTGCGGCCTGAAAACCCGTGGCTGGCCAGAAACCCGCGCCGCACTGGCGAACATGGTGAAAGCCGCGCAAAACCTGCGTCAGGCTTAATAAAGTGATGGCCCGGTAAGGTGAAAACTGAACCGGGCTTTTTTCTGAAGCATGCTCGCAATTTCCACTGCAAACCCTCTGTAACGCCCAAAAGGTCCGGAAACCGCCTTCTCGCCTGAAAGTGAACCTCGTAATGTGATGCCGTTGCGGTCAATCCCGCAACCGGGCGTGGAAACCTGAAAAGCGATCATATGCCGACAAAGAATCGATGTTGAACATCGTTTTTGTGTCGGGCCAAAGTTTATCCTTGTAAAATCAATGATGACGCTGGCGGGGCAGCCATTAGGCTGGCTGAATTCCATATGGTTCGGTTTCCACCCTCGCCAGTGTCATCGCCATTTGAGCGTGGAAACTCAGGCGGTGACTCCATTTTGAAACCATATGGAGCAACCTTATGACCACCATCACCCCCCAAACCCTTTGCAAAACTTTCCAGCACCAAATTGAAGACGTTCTTGATATGCCACTCTCAGGCTCAGCCGATCTCTTTACCGCTCTCGACCAGTGCGCGGCGTTCGTTTGCGTGATGGCGGAATGTCAGGATGATTATTATCGGCTGGCGTTATGCGGACGACTGGCGCATGCGTTAAGCGTGTTGCGTCAGCGATGCTCTGAAGATTTGCCAGAAAACTTAATCAGCCAGCTAACGGCGGAAAAGGTGACGGTGTCTGAAATACCGGACTTTTGGCACGATACAGAATTACTGCTGGATTACGCCGATGCGCTGATTTTGGCGCTGTCGGGAAAAACGCTGATCGATAAAAACAGTCAGGATCTGGTGGGATTATTACACGATCTGGTCTTCTTGTTAGTCGATCAGCTCAAAACGCCGTTTATCACGCATTCCTGAATTGTGGTGCTACGCCCGGCACACTCGCCGGGCGGCCTGTCTAAACTTACCCTTTCTTCCCGCCGTACTGTTTAAACCACGCCAGCATTCTTTCCCAGCCGTCTTTGGCTGACTCTTCGTGATAGCTCGGGCGATAGTCGGCGTTGAAAGCGTGTCCTGCTTCCGGGTAAACGATGATTTCCGCTTTGGCGTTGGCAGCGCGCAGGGCCTGGCGCATCGTTTCCACACTCTCGAGTGAAATGCCCGTGTCTTGTCCGCCATACAGGCCAAGCACTGGCGCGGTGAGGTCGGTTGCCACATCGACCGGGTGCTTCGGTGAGTTTAGCGATTTCTCGCCCACCAGTTTGCCGTACCACGCTACGGCAGCCTTTAGCTGCGGATTGTGCGCGGCATACAGCCAGGAAATGCGTCCTCCCCAACAGAAGCCGGTGACCAGCAGACGATTCGCATCGCCGCCATTTCGGGAAGCCCAGCTTGCGACGTGATCGAGGTCGGCCAGAACCTGTGCGTCCGGCACTTTGGATACCAGGCCGCTGAACAGGGTTGGGATATCGGCATAATCATTCGGGTCGCCCTGACGGAAATAGAGCTCCGGCGCAATCGCCAGATAGCCTTCGTTTGCCAGGCGGCGGCACAAATCGCGAATGTGTTCGTGCACGCCAAAAATTTCCTGCACCACAATCACCACCGGCAGCGGGCCATCGGTGCTTTTTGGGCGAGCGTGATACGCAGGCATGTTTTCGCCCTGTGACGGAATGGACGTTTCTCCCGCCACGATAGTGTCATCCGACGTGTGAACAATAGTCGAGGCATGGGGTGCAGCAGCAGGTGCAAAGCCGGTCTTTTCAGTCATGGCATTCTCCGTACCAATAATTAGCGCAAAGGTAAATATAGTCCGAGGGTTAACAATTCACAGTGCCAGAAAACGGCTATCTTATGTGCAGTGGCGAATGTCGCTGCTTGTTAATGTGATGTAAATCACCTTTTAAAAGAAATTCAATGCAAACATTTTCATTCATAGTGATGAGTGTCACTAAAATCTATCAGCAGCTTCGGTAAAGTGCGTTTTTGCTTCTGCTGATAATTCTGCCCAGAGAGGAGTTTTACTATGTCTAAGTCTGATGTTTTTCATCTCGGTCTCACCAAAAGTGATCTGCAAGGGGCTACGCTCGCCATCGTCCCGGGCGATCCGGAGCGTGTGGAAAAGATCGCCGCGCTGATGGATAAGCCGGTCAAGCTGGCATCGCATCGTGAATTTACCTCCTGGCGTGCAGAGCTGGATGGCAAACCGGTTATTGTTTGTTCAACCGGTATCGGCGGCCCGTCAACGTCTATCGCGGTAGAAGAACTGGCTCAGCTCGGCATTCGTACTTTCCTGCGCGTGGGCACCACCGGCGCGATTCAGCCAAACATTAATGTTGGCGATGTGCTGGTCACGACCGCATCCGTACGTCTTGATGGCGCAAGCCTGCACTTTGCCCCGATGGAATATCCGGCAGTGGCTGACTTCGCCTGTACCACTGCGCTGGTTGAAGCGGCGAAAGCCGTTGGCGCAACCACTCACATCGGCGTCACCGCGTCTTCCGATACTTTCTATCCGGGTCAGGAACGCTATGACACCTTCTCTGGCCGTGTGGTTAGCCGCTACAAAGGCTCCATGGAAGAGTGGCAGTCAATGGGCGTGATGAACTACGAAATGGAATCAGCCACCCTGCTGACCATGTGTTCCAGCCAGGGCCTGCGCGCCGGGATGGTTGCCGGTGTTATCGTGAACCGTACTCAGCAAGAAATTCCGAATGCGGAAACCATGAAAAAGACCGAAAGCCATGCGGTGAAAATCGTGGTGGAAGCGGCTCGCCGCCTGCTGTAGTTTTTCCCTTTTCATTTCTTCGAGAAGCCTCGCTGTTTGCGGGGCTTTTTCTTTTCGGATCACAACATGCCCGGCGGCACTACGTTTGCCTGGCCTACAACATCGACGGACACGGTTCCGGTTTTGTAGGTCGGGTCAGGCATCGCCGCCACCCGAAACTATGTTGAGGCTTTTTGCGCACTGCCTCGCAGGAAATGCCTTTCCAACTGGACGTTTATACAGCACAATTCTATGTTGTGCCGGTAAGTTGTTGACGCAGGGGGAGTGGTGGACATTTCAATTATCATCAGCGCAGTGGTCGCATTGTTGGTCGGGGGCATTTTTGGCTGGCTGGCCACCAAATCTCATGCCGACAGGCTGCGGGCGGATTTTCTGGAAGATCGTCACGATCTGGATATCGAACTCAGCGCGGCGAAACAGCAGCTGGCGCAGAACGCCCATTGGCGCGATGAATGCGAACTGTTGAACAATGAATTGCGCAGCCTGCGTGAAATTAACGCTTCCTTAGAAGCCGACCTGCGCGAAGTCACCACACGTCTGGAATCCACGCAATTGCACGCGGAAGATAAAATCCGTCAGATGGTGAACAGCGAGCAGCGCCTGAGCGAGCAGTTTGAAAACCTCGCCAACCGTATTTTCGAGCACAGTAATCGTCGGGTGGATGAGCAAAATCGTCAGAGCCTGCATGGCCTGCTAACACCGCTGCGTGAGCAACTCGATGGCTTTCGTCGTCAGGTACAGGACAGCTTCGGCAAAGAAGCGCAGGAACGTCATACCCTGGCCCATGAAATTCGCAATCTCCAGCAGTTGAATGCGCAGATGGCGCAGGAAGCAGTCAACCTCACCAAAGCGCTAAAAGGCGATAATAAAACGCAGGGTAACTGGGGCGAAGTGGTGCTGACGCGCGTGCTGGAAGCATCGGGGCTGCGTGAAGGTTATGAGTATCAGACGCAGGTCAGCATTGAAACGGAAGCCCGTGCTCGCATGCAGCCGGATGTGATCGTTCGTTTGCCGCAGGGTAAAGACGTGGTGATCGACGCCAAAATGACGCTGGTGGCGTACGAGCGTTACTTTAACGCCGATGATGACTACACCCGCGAAGCCGCGCTTCAGGAACATATTGCTTCCCTGCGTAACCACATTCGCCTGCTCGGGCGCAAAGATTACCAACAACTGCCGGGTTTGCGATCCCTCGATTACGTGCTGATGTTTATTCCGGTTGAGCCCGCTTTCCTTCTCGCTATCGACAGGCAGCCAGAACTGATAACGGAAGCGTTGAAAAACAACATCATGCTGGTTAGCCCGACCACGCTGCTGGTGGCGCTGCGAACTATCGCCAATCTCTGGCGTTACGAGCATCAGAGCCGCAACGCCCAGCAGATTGCCGACAGAGCGAGCCGACTGTACGACAAAATGCGTTTGTTCGTGGATGATATGTCCGCCATCGGGCAAGGGCTTGATAAAGCACAGGACAACTACCGCCAGGCGATGAAAAAGCTTTCGTCCGGGCGCGGCAATCTGCTGGCGCAAGCCGAGTCCTTCCGTGAATTGGGTGTGGAAGTGAAACGCGAGATTAATCCGGATTTAGTGGAACAGGCCACGGCGGAAGACAACACGCTTTCTGATGAGCAAACCGCTTTCAACGACAGTGAAGACAATTTGTTAGCCTCTGAAGCACCGTCGCAAAATGAGCCGTTTCGCGTGTCACAGGGCGGTTGAGGCATAGGGGAAACGCGCCCAATCTGTTACACTCCGGGGATTATTTTCTTCAAAGGCAGGCATTGAGATGGTTGAGGATTCACAAGAAACGACGCACTTTGGCTTCCAGACGGTCGCTAAATCGCAGAAAGAGGACATGGTGGCGCATGTATTCCATTCTGTTGCCGCTAAGTACGATGTTATGAACGACCTGATGTCGTTCGGTATTCATCGTTTGTGGAAGCGCTTCACCATCGATTGCAGCGGCGTACGCCGTGGGCAGAAAGTGCTGGATCTGGCTGGCGGAACCGGCGACCTGACGGCGAAATTCTCCCGTCTGGTGGGCGAAACCGGCAGCGTTGTGCTGGCGGACATTAACGCCTCCATGCTGAAAATGGGCCGCGAAAAGCTGCGCAATATCGGCGTCATTGGCAATGTGGAATACGTTCAGGCCAATGCCGAAGCGCTGCCTTTCCCGGACAACACCTTCGACTGCATCACCATCTCTTTCGGCCTGCGTAACGTGACCGACAAAGACAAAGCGCTGCGTTCCATGTATCGCGTGCTGAAGCCAGGCGGACGCCTGCTGGTGCTGGAGTTCTCCAAACCGATTCTCGATCCGCTGAGCAAAGCTTACGACGCCTATTCCTTCCATGTGCTGCCGAAAGTGGGCGAAATGGTGGCGAACGATGGCGAAAGCTATCGTTATCTGGCGGAATCCATTCGCATGCATCCGGACCAGGATACCCTGAAAGCGATGATGCAGGATGCGGGCTTTGAAAGCGTTGATTACTACAACCTGACAGCCGGTATTGTTGCGCTGCACCGCGGCTACAAGTTCTGACAGGAGAAGCCATGCCTTTTCAACCCTTAGTCACCGCGGGCATTGAAAGCGTTCTGAACACTTTTTTGTGGCGCGATCGGGCGTTAAAGCCTGCCCGTCAACGTCTGCTGGGCAAAGTGCTGCGCGTGGAGTTGAAAGAGTTCACTTCACCGCTGGTGCTGGTTTTCAGTGAACAACAAATTGACGTGCTGGGGGCGTGGGAAGGCGAGGCGGATTGTACCGTAACCACTCGCATCGGCGTTCTGCCACAGTTGCGTAATCGCCAACAACTGACTTCGCTGATTCGTTCAGGCGATCTGGAAGTGCAGGGCGATTTGCAGGTGGTGCAGAATTTTGTCGCACTGGCTGATTTAGCCGAGTTCGACCCTGCCGAGCTGCTTGCGCCTTACACCGGCGATATCGCGGCTGAAGGGCTGAGCAAAGTGCTGCGCGGTGGGGCGAAGTTTCTTCAACGTGGCGTAAAGCGTCAGCAAAAGTACGTCGCGGAAGTGATTACCGAAGAGTGGCGGGTTGCGCCAGGTCAGCTTGAAGTGGCCTGGTTTGCCGAAGAGAGCGCTGCCGTAGCGCGGGCTGTTGATGCCTTGAGCAAACGGCTGGAAAAACTGGAGGGGAAATGACGCCAGGGGAATTTCGGCGCCTGTATTTTATCATCCACACCTTTTTGAGTTACGGGCTTGATGAGCTCATTCCCAAAATGCGTATCACCCTGCCGCTGCGAATCTGGCGGCGGATGCTGTTCTGGATGCCAAACCGCCACAAAGACTTGCCTTTAGGTGAACGCCTGCGCCTGGCGTTACAGCAGCTTGGCCCAGTGTGGATCAAGTTTGGCCAGATGCTTTCCACTCGCCGTGACCTTTTCCCACCACAGATTGCCGATCAGCTTGCGATGCTGCAGGACCGGGTTGCCCCCTTCGACGGCAAACTGGCGCAGGCGCAAATCGAAAAATCGATGGGGGATATTCCCGTCGAGAGCTGGTTTGATGATTTCCAGGTGGAGCCTCTGGCTTCAGCGTCTATCGCACAGGTTCACACGGCTCGCCTGAAAGAAAACGGCAAAGAAGTCGTGATCAAAGTTATCCGCCCGGACATCCTGCCGGTTATCAAAGCGGACATGAAACTGATTTACCGTCTTGCGCGTTGGGTGCCACGTTTGCTGCCCGATGGCCGCCGTCTGCGTCCGCAGGAAGTGGTGCGTGAGTATGAAAAAACGCTGCTTGATGAGCTGAATCTGCTGCGTGAAGCGGCGAACGCTATCCAGCTGCGCCGCAACTTTGAAGACAGCCCGATGCTGTACGTGCCGGAAGTGTATTCCGACTACTGTCGTGAAGATATGCTGGTGATGGAACGTATCTATGGCATTCCGGTGTCGGATATCGAAACGCTGGAGAAGCAAAACACCAACATGAAGCTGCTGGCCGAACGTGGCGTGCAGGTCTTCTTTACTCAGGTGTTCCGCGACAGCTTCTTCCACGCCGACATGCACCCGGGCAACATTTTTGTGAGCTATGAGCATCCGGAAGATCCGAAGTATATCGGCATCGACTGCGGGATTGTCGGCTCGCTGAACAAAGACGATAAGCGCTATCTGGCTGAAAACTTTATCGCGTTCTTTAACCGCGATTACCGCAAAGTGGCTGAATTGCATGTGGATTCAGGCTGGGTACCACCCGACACCAATGTTGAAGAATTCGAATTCGCTATTCGTACCGTGTGCGAGCCCATTTTCGAAAAGCCGCTGGCGGAAATCTCCTTTGGTCACGTATTGTTGAATCTGTTCAACACTGCGCGCCGCTTCAATATGGAAGTGCAACCACAGCTGGTTTTACTCCAGAAAACACTACTTTACGTTGAGGGGGTAGGACGGCAGCTCTATCCTCAGTTAGACTTATGGAAAACAGCGAAACCTTTCCTTGAGTCATGGCTCAAAGATCAGGTCGGACTGCCGGCGCTGGTGCGCGCGTTTAAAGAGAAAGCACCGTTCTGGATCGAAAAAATGCCGGAAATGCCTGAACTGATTTACGACAGTTTGCGCCAGGGCAAAAGCCTTCAGCGAAGCATTGATAAAATCGCCCTCGAATTAGGAGCCCATCGTGTCCGTCAGGGGCAGTCTCGCTACCTGTTTGGCGTCGGGGCGGTGTTTATGCTGAGCGGTACGCTGTTGCTGATAACACGCCCTGATTTCGGTTTTTATCCTGCGGGGTTGATGGCCGCAGGTGTGGTCGCCTGGTTCTTTGGCTGGCGAAAAGGCCGCTGATTTTTGCATCATCTAGACGAAGGCGTGTAATTTACACGCCAGTGGATTCATTATCATCTGACACAGAGGAACATGTATGGGTGGTATCAGTATTTGGCAGTTATTGATTGTCGTGGTCATCGTGGTTCTGCTTTTCGGGACGAAAAAGCTGAGCTCGCTGGGATCTGACCTGGGTGCGTCTATCAAAGGCTTCAAGAAAGCCATGGGTGATGAAGACGACAAACAGGAAAAGAAAGACGCTTCCGCACAGGACGCTGATTTCCCACAGAAATCCCTGTCTGAAAATCAGGATGATGCGAAAAAAGACGACGCAAAACGCCACGATAAAGAGCAGGTGTAATTCGTGTTCGACATTGGTTTCAGTGAGCTGATACTGGTCTTCGTGATTGGCCTGATTGTTCTCGGGCCAAAACGTTTACCTGTGGCAGTAAAAACGGTGGCGGGCTGGATCAAGGCGATTCGCTCGCTGGCCACCACCGTGCAAAATGAACTGGCTCAGGAGCTGAAGCTTCAGGAGTTTCAGGACAGCCTGAAGAAAGTAGAGAAGGCGAGCCTGGGTAATCTGTCGCCTGAGTTAAAAGAGTCGATGGATGAGCTGCGTGAAGCGGCGGAGTCCATGAAGCGTTCTTATACTCAGCATGATGCCGAGCGTGCCGGTGATGAAGCCAACACCATCCTTAACCCGGTGGTGAAAGGCAGCGAAGAACAGCGTCAGGGTGTTACGCCTGTCACGGCAGAACATCAGGCCAGCGCCGAACCGCAGGCCCCTGAAGCGGTCGCAGAACCTGAGAAGAAACCTGAAGAAACCCCTGTTTCTGACGCGTCGGTTAAGGTGAAAGCTGCCGCGCCGGCTTCGGATCCCTCCCCAGCAAACAGCGATAAACCGTAATCATGGGCGTAGAAGAAACTCAACCGCTGATTTCGCATCTGATTGAGCTGCGTAAGCGACTCATCAACTGCATCATCGCGGTATTCGTTATTTTTCTGGCGTTGGTCTATTTTGCCAACGACATTTACCAGCTGGTCTCTGCACCACTGATCAAGCAGATGCCCGTTGGGGCGACGATGATCGCCACCGATGTGGCTTCGCCGTTCTTTACGCCAATCAAGCTGACCTTTATGGTCTCGGTCATACTGTCTGCGCCGGTCATTCTTTATCAGGTGTGGGCTTTTATTGCTCCCGCGCTATATAAACACGAACGTCGTCTGGTGGTGCCGCTGTTGGTGTCCAGTACGCTGCTGTTCTATATCGGCATGGCGTTTGCTTACTTCGTGGTGTTCCCGCTGGCGTTTGGCTTCCTGACCCACACTGCGCCGATTGGCGTGCAGGTGTCGACGGATATCCGCAGCTACCTTGATTTCGTCATGGCGCTGTTCATGGCCTTCGGCGTGTCATTCGAAGTGCCCGTTGCGATTGTGCTGCTCTGCTGGGTGGGTGTGACCACCCCGGAAGATTTGCGTAAGAAGCGCCCGTACGTTCTGGTTGCCGCGTTTGTTATCGGCATGCTGTTGACGCCGCCGGATGTATTCTCACAAACGCTGCTGGCCATCCCGATGTACTGCTTGTTTGAAGTAGGTGTGTTCTTCGCCCGCTTCTACACCGGCAAGCGCAAGTCGCGTGATGAAGATGCCGCGGCGGAAGAAGAAGCCGCCGGGAAAGCCGAAAAAGAAGAGTAATCCGCCGCCCGAAAGGGCGGTTTTACTATGGGTATTTGTATGTTTGATATCGGTGTGAATCTCACCAGTTCTCAGTTTTCCCGCGACCGTGATGACGTTGTCGCGCGTGCATTTTCTGCAGGCATCAGCGGTATGCTGATAACCGGCACCAATCAGGCTGAAAGCGAAGAGGCACAAAAGCTGACTCAACGTTATCCACATTGCTGGTCCACGGCGGGTGTTCATCCCCACGACAGCAGTAGCTGGACACCTGAAGTGGCGGAGGCCATTCACCAGCTGGCGCAATTACCTGAAGTGGTGGCGGTGGGGGAATGTGGGCTGGACTTCAACCGTAATTTTTCCACGCCTCAAGAGCAGGAAGCCGCTTTTAGCGCCCAACTGGCGATAGCGGCAGAACTCAACATGCCAGTGTTTATGCACTGCCGTGAAGCACACGAACGTTTTATCGCCCTGCTGGAACCCTGGCTTGGCAAATTGCCAGGCGCAGTGCTTCACTGTTTTACCGGCACCCAGGATGAGCTGCGCGAGTGTCTTGAACACGGCTTGTATATCGGCATAACAGGTTGGGTGTGCGATGAACGACGGGGGCTGGAATTGCGTGACATGCTGCCGCTGATCCCAGCAGAACGTCTGTTAGTCGAAACGGATGCGCCGTGGTTGTTGCCACGCGATCTGTCGCCGAAACCCTCTTCGCGGCGCAACGAGCCCGCGCATCTTACCCACATTCTGGAGCGCATTGCTCACTGGCGTGGGGAAGATGTACAGACGCTGTCAGCGATGACTGACAACAATGTCAGAACGCTGTTCGGTATCGATTTTTAAGATCAGACTTTGCGGAAATCGGTGTTTTTGACGCTCTGAAGGACCTGCTTATTCAACAGATTAAGCAGTAACATGGAGCGGGCTTCGCCGTCAGGCTCGGTGAAAATGGCTTCTAAGCCTTCAAAAGCGCCTTCGGTGATCACCACGCTGTCGCCCGCATAGGGTGTTTCAGGGTCGGTGATGCCTTCCGGCTTATAAATCGAGAGCTGATGAACAACGGCAGGAGGCACGATGGCCGGCTGCGAGCCAAAGCGGACGAAATGACTGACGCCGCGAGTCGCATTGATGGTGGTGGTGTGAATCACTTCCGGATCGAACTCAACGAACATGTAGTTGGGAAAAAGCGGCTCGTCTACCGTGGTGCGTTTACCGCGCACCATCTTTTCCAGCGCAATAGTTGGCGTCAGGCAATTAACCGCCTGGCGTTGAAGATGTTCCTGGGCCCGCTGAAGTTGCCCACGTTTGCAGTACAGTAAATACCAGGCTTGCATAATCACTCTTTCCCGAAATTCTGCTGGAAAGCATAACAAAAGCCTGGCGTGATAGCGAAAGGGATTGTGGCTGCCCGGAAGCTTCACACTTCACGCTAATTTAACAAAACTACAGCATCCCGCCGCCGAACGCCGTATAATGAGGCGCTGACAAAGAGGCCATGACTGACCCCATGAAATACCATGATTTGCGCGATTTTCTGACATTACTCGAACAACAGGGTGAGCTTAAACGCATCACACTGCCCGTCGATCCTCACCTCGAAATCACTGAAATTGCCGATCGTACGCTGCGTGCGGGTGGCCCGGCGCTGCTGTTCGAAAACCCGAAAGGGTACGACATGCCTGTGCTGTGTAATCTGTTCGGCACGCCTAAGCGTGTGGCAATGGGGATGGGGCAGGAAGATGTCAGCGCGTTGCGTGAAGTGGGGAAACTGCTGGCCTTCCTGAAAGAACCGGAACCGCCGAAAGGCTTCCGCGATCTCTTTGATAAGCTGCCGCAGTTCAAACAAGTGCTGAACATGCCGACCAAACGGCTGCGCAATGCACCTTGTCAGCAAAAGGTGATGCAGGGTGATGAAGTCGATCTCACCCGCATTCCGATCATGACCTGCTGGCCAGAGGATGCCGCCCCGCTGATCACCTGGGGCCTGACGGTCACTCGTGGCCCGCATAAAGAGCGCCAGAATCTGGGGATTTATCGTCAGCAGTTGATTGGCAAAAACAAGCTGATCATGCGCTGGCTGTCCCACCGTGGCGGCGCGCTGGATTTCCAGGAGTGGTGCGCGGCACATCCGGGCGAACGCTTCCCTGTTTCTGTTGCGCTGGGCGCTGATCCTGCCACCATTCTTGGTGCGGTCACGCCAGTGCCGGATACGCTGTCTGAATACGCATTTGCGGGTTTGCTGCGCGGCACGAAAACGGAAGTCGTCAAATGTCTTTCCAATGACCTCGAAGTGCCAGCCAGCGCGGAGATTGTGCTTGAAGGCTATATCGAAGCGGGCGAAATGGCACCGGAAGGGCCGTACGGCGACCATACCGGCTACTACAATGAAGTGGATAGCTTCCCGGTGTTCACCGTCACACATATCACTCAGCGCGAAGATGCAATTTACCATTCCACTTATACTGGTCGTCCACCGGATGAACCGGCTGTGTTGGGCGTGGCGCTGAATGAAGTCTTCGTGCCTATTCTGCAAAAGCAGTTCCCGGAGATTGTCGATTTCTATCTGCCGCCGGAAGGGTGCTCTTATCGCCTGGCGGTGGTGACCATGAAAAAGCAGTACGCCGGACACGCCAAACGCGTGATGATGGGCGTCTGGTCTTTCCTGCGTCAGTTTATGTACACCAAATTTGTGATTGTCTGCGACGATGACGTGAATGCCCGCGACTGGAATGACGTCATCTGGGCCATCACGACGCGTATGGACCCGGCCCGCGATACGGTGCTGGTGGAAAATACGCCGATTGATTATCTGGACTTTGCCTCGCCGGTTTCCGGTCTGGGGTCGAAAATGGGGCTGGATGCCACCAATAAATGGCCAGGCGAAACCCAGCGTGAATGGGGACGCCCGATCAAAAAAGATCCCGAAGTCATCGCGCGTGTTGACGCCATTTGGGATGAACTGGCCATCTTCAATGACGGCAAGGGCGCCTGAGCGCCGCCGTGTTTGCCTTATAGACCCGACAGAGGGAGCGCATGACAACCTTAAGCTGTAAAGTCACCTCGGTAGATGCCATTACCGACACGGTATACCGCGTTCGTTTAGAACCTGAAGCGGCGTTTTCCTTCCGCGCGGGTCAATACCTGATGGTGGTGATGGACGAGCGTGATAAGCGCCCATTCTCCATGGCCTCCACGCCGGATGAACACGCTTTCATCGAGCTGCACATCGGGGCATCTGAACTGAACCTGTACGCGATGGCGGTGATGGATCGCATCCTGAAAGAGCGCGAAGTGGTGGTGGATATTCCCCACGGCGAGGCCTGGCTGCGTGATGATGAAACGCGTCCGATGGTGCTGATTGCAGGCGGGACAGGGTTCTCGTATGTGCGTTCTATTCTGTTGACCGCGCTGGCGCAAAATCCCGATCGCGAAATCGCTATTTACTGGGGCGGGCGCGAAGAGAAGCATTTATACGATCTGTCCGAGCTGGAAGCGCTGACCCTTACGCATCCAAATCTTCGGGTTGAGCCTGTCGTTGAGCAGCCGGAAGAAGGCTGGCGTGGGCGTTCTGGTACGGTGCTGACAGCGGTATTGCAGGATTACGGTACGCTGGCAGAACACGATATCTATATCGCCGGGCGTTTTGAGATGGCGAAAATTGCCCGTGATCTGTTCTGTAATGAACGTGGCGCACGTGAAGATCGCCTGTTTGGTGATGCGTTCGCATTTATCTAGTCTTTTCCCCCTCTCCACGTGGGAGAGGGTCGGGGAGAGGGCATCAGGCCGCAGGAAGCAAAAATAAAAAACCCGCCCCTGACAGGCGGGAAGAACGGCAACTAAACAGTTTTAGTCTTCAATTGTAAGCCGGATAAGCATAGCGACATCCGGCTTTTCAACATTACCCGACGCAATGCCCGATGGCGCGTTGCTTATCGGGCCTACGTGACTTTCATCAGACTCGTTCAAACACCGTAGCGATCCCCTGACCCAGACCGATACACATGGTCGCCAGACCAAACTGAGCGTCTTTGCGTTCCATCAGGTTGAGCAGAGTGGTGCTGATACGTGCACCCGAGCAACCCAGCGGATGACCGAGGGCGATCGCGCCGCCGTTGAGGTTGATCTTCTGGTCGATCTGCTCCATCAGGCCCAGATCTTTAATACACGGCAGGATCTGCGCGGCAAACGCTTCGTTCATTTCAAACAGATCGATATCACTGGTCGTCAGGCCGGCTTTTTTCAGCGCCAGTTTTGACGCCGGAACCGGACCGTAGCCCATGATTGACGGGTCGCACCCGACAACAGCCATCGAACGAATACGTGCACGCGGTTTCAGACCCAGTTCACGGGCACGGCTTTCGCTCATCACCAGCATTGCTGAAGCACCATCAGACAAGGCGGAAGAGGTTCCCGCCGTTACGGTGCCTGTCACTGGATCAAAAGCCGGGCGCAGGGTCGACAGTGCTTCGACGGTGGTTTCCGGGCGGATCACTTCGTCATAAGTAAACTGCTTCAGCACGCCATCTGCATCGTGCCCGCCGGTCGGGATGATTTCATTTTTGAAGGCACCGGATTGCGTGGCAGCCCAGGCGCGAGCATGAGAGCGTGCAGCGAACTGGTCCTGCATTTCACGGCTGATGCCGTGCAAACGGGAAAGCATTTCTGCCGTCAGCCCCATCATGCCAGCGGCTTTCGCCACGTTGCGGCTCATGCCTGGGTGGAAATCAACGCCGTGGCTCATCGGCACGTGGCCCATGTGTTCCACGCCGCCAATCAGACACGCCTGTGCATCACCGGTCATGATCATGCGTGCCGCATCGTGCAATGCCTGCATGGAAGACCCACACAGACGGTTCACTGTGACAGCGGGAACCGAATGAGGGATTTCCGCCAGTAACGCGGCGTTACGCGCAATGTTGAAACCCTGTTCCAGCGTCTGTTGCACGCAGCCCCAGTAGATGTCGTCCAGCGCGGTTGGGTCGAGCGCCGGGTTACGCGACAGCAGGCTACGCATCAGGTGCGCCGAGAGATCCTCTGCACGCACGTTACGGAATGCGCCGCCTTTTGAACGGCCCATCGGGGTACGAATTGCATCGACAATGACAACCTGTTCCATTGTGACTCCTTAAGCCGTTTTCAGCTCACCCACCGGACGGGCAGGTTCAACCGGTGGATAATATGCTTCGTTGTGGCGTGCTTTGTTGCGCAGGCCTTCCGGAACGTCGTACAACGGACCAAGCTGCTGATACTGTTGCGCCATATCGAGGTATTTCGCGCTGCCGAGCGTATCCAGCCAGCGGAATGCGCCGCCGTGGAACGGAGGGAAGCCCAGACCATAAACCAGTGCCATATCCGCTTCTGCTGGCGTGGCGATAATGCCTTCTTCCAGGCAGCGCACCACTTCGTTGACCATTGGGATCATCATGCGGGCGATAATCTCCTCGTCGCTGAAGTCGCGTTTCGGCTGGCTGACTTCGGCCAGCAGAGCTTCCACCGCTGGGTCTTCTTCTTTCTTCGGCTTGCCTTTGCTGTCTTCTTTGTAGCGCCAGAAACCGAGGCCATTTTTCTGTCCGTAGCGGTTAGCCTCGAACAGAGCATCGATAGCATCGCGGTAATCTTTCTGCATACGCTGAGGGAAGCCTGCCGCCATCACTGCCTGAGCGTGATGCGCGGTGTCGATACCGACTACGTCCAGCAGATAAGCTGGGCCCATTGGCCAGCCGAAGACTTTTTCCATCACTTTATCGACTTTGTGGAAGTCAGCGCCGTCACGCAGCAACTGGCTGAAACCTGCGAAGTAAGGGAACAGCACGCGGTTGACGAAGAAGCCCGGGCAGTCGTTGACCACAATGGGGGTTTTGCCCATTTTGCTGGCCCAGGCGACGACTTTCGCAATGGTCTCGTCGGACGTTTTCTCGCCGCGAATCACTTCAACCAGCGGCATGCGGTGAACCGGGTTAAAGAAGTGCATGCCACAGAAGTTTTCCGGACGCTTCAGCACGCTTGCCAGTTCGCCGATGGGAATAGTGGAGGTGTTGGAGGCCAGTACGGTATCTGCGCGAACTTTGTCTTCGGTTTCTGCCAGCACCGCTTTCTTCACTTTCGGGTTCTCAACAACAGCTTCAACCACCACATCAACACGCTCAAATCCGGCGTAGTCGAGGGTTGGGTGAATCGTCGAGATAACGCCCGCGAGTTTCAGGCCATTAATTTTTCCACGCTCAAGCTGCTTGTTCAGTAACTTGGCTGCTTCGTTCATCCCGAGGGTCAATGACTTATCATTGATGTCCTTCATGATGACCGGCACGCCTTTCCAGGCAGACTGGTAAGCGATGCCGCCACCCATAATCCCGGCTCCAAGAACGGCAGCCTGTTTCGGGGTTTCAACGTTTTTGGTCAGTTTCTTCGCCTGAGCTTTGACGAACTGATCATTAAGGAAAATGCCAACCAGCGCACGGGCTTCGTTGGAGTGCGCCAGGGGAACAAAACTTTGATTTTCAAGCACCAGTGCCTGATCGCGACCTAAGCGTGCGGCAGCTTCAATCGTTTTCACGGCGGTGATCGGCGCCGGGTAATGTTTGCCAGCGGTCTGCATCACCATGCCTTTGGCGATGGTGAAGCTCATGGTGGCTTCAATTTTGCTGAGCTTCAGTGGGTCCAGTTTCGGTTGGCGTTTCGCCTTCCAGTCCAGATCGCCACTGATGGCCTGACGCAGAATGGCAATCGCGCCGTCGCGCAGTTTTTCAGGTTTCACTACACCATCAACCAGACCGATTTTCTGCGCTTCTTCTGCGCCCACATCTTTGCCTGCAGCGATGATTTCCAGTGCGCTATCCGCACCGAGCAGGCGCGGTAAACGAACGGAACCCCCGAAGCCAGGCATGATGCCCAGTTTGGTTTCCGGCAGGCCGATGCGCAGATCTGGTGTTGCCAGACGATAGTCTGTTGCCAGTACGCATTCACAGCCGCCACCCAGTGCGTAGCCGTTGATAGCGGAAACAGTCGGAACAGGTAAATCTTCCAGACGATTAAAGACGCTGTTGGCGAAATGCAGCCACTGGCTTAACTGTTCCTGAGGGACCTGGAACAGGCCCAGGAATTCGGTGATATCGGCGCCGACAATAAACGCGGCTTTCTCAGAACGAAGTAAAACGCCCTTCAGATCTTTTTGTTTTTCAAGGACGTCCAGCGCCTGGCCGAGGCTGGCTACGGTTGCGGTATCGAGCTTGTTCACTGAGCCTGGGGCATCGAACACCAGTTCGGCAATGCCATCTTCCAGCCAGTCGAGGTACAGGGTGTCGCCTTTGTAGAGCATGTCAGTCTCCTGAATCCAGCAATGTTACTGGTCTTACCAGATGAGACGGAGTGTGGATTTTATGTTAATAAAATGCAAATGACTGTTTAAGAAAATGACGTCTGGATCACGCTCGGCAGAAATCACGCACCCTCAGGGTGATGTGCTAAGATGCGGAGAATTACGGTCGAAAAGACAGAAGGGAAAATCATGGATTCACTGGCAACTCTTTATAAAAATCATATCGATACGTTGCAGGAGCGTGCGCGTAACGTGCTGGATCGTTTTAAACTGGATGCGCTGTTGATTCACTCCGGCGAGCTGGTTAACGTTTTTTTAGATGACCATCCCTATCCGTTCAAAGTTAACCCGCAGTTCAAAGCGTGGGTGCCGGTGACTCAGGTGCCAAACTGCTGGCTGCTGGTGGATGGTGTCAACAAGCCGAAGCTGTGGTTCTATCTGCCGGTGGATTACTGGCACAACGTTGAACCGCTGCCAGACACCTTCTGGACCAATGACGTGGAAGTCATCGCGCTGCCAAAAGCTGATGGCATTGGCAGCCAGTTGCCTGCCGCACGTGGCAATATCGCTTACATCGGCCCGGTTGCGGAACGTGCGCTGGGGCTTGATATCAGCGCCGCCAACATCAACCCGAAAGGGGTAATTGATTACCTTCATTACTACCGTTCTTATAAAACCGATTACGAACTCTCCTGCATGCGTGAAGCGCAGAAGATGGCGGTGAATGGCCACCAGGCGGCGCACGAAGCGTTCCTGTCCGGCATGAGCGAGTTCGATATCAACCTTGCTTACCTGACCGCGACGGGTCATCGCGACACCGATGTGCCGTACAGCAACATCGTGGCGCTGAATGAGCACGCATCTGTTCTGCATTACACCAAGCTGGATCATCGTGCGCCGTCTGAAATGCGTAGCTTCCTGTTGGATGCTGGCGCTGAGTACAACGGCTACGCAGCGGACCTGACTCGCACCTGGGCGGGTAATGCAGATACTGAATTTGCACAGTTGATTAAAGATGTGAATGCCGAGCAACTGGCTCTTATCGATACGCTGAAAGCGGGTGTGAGCTACGTTGATTACCACATCCAGTTCCATCAGCGCATCGCGAAGTTGCTGCGTAAGCACCAGATCCTGACCGACATGAGCGAAGAGGCGATGGTGGAAAACAATCTCACCGGACCTTTCATGCCACACGGTTTAGGCCATCCGCTGGGTCTGCAGGTACACGACGTGGCCGGGTTTATGCAGGATGATCAAGGCACGCATCTCGCTGCACCGTCGAAATATCCTTACCTCCGCTGCACCCGTATTCTGCAACCGCGCATGGTGCTGACCATTGAACCGGGGATTTACTTCATTGAATCGCTGCTTGCGCCATGGCGTGAAGGCGAATTCAGTAAGCACTTCAACTGGCAGAAAATCGAAGCGATGAAACCGTTTGGCGGCATTCGCATCGAAGATAACGTGGTTATCCACGAAAACAACATCGAAAACATGACCCGGGATCTGAAGCTGGCTTAATGGAAAGTTGGCTTATCCCCGCAGCACCGGTCTCTGTCGTTGAAGAGATCAAAAAGAGCCGCTTCATTACGTTACTCGCGCACACTGAGGGCGTGGAAGCGGCAAAAGCGTTTGTTGAATCCGTCAGAAATCAGCACCCCGATGCGCGCCACCATTGTGTGGCGTGGGTCGCCGGGCCGCCTGACGATTCACAACAGCTGGGTTTCTCTGATGATGGTGAACCGGCGGGAACGGCGGGTAAACCGATGTTGGCCCAGCTAATGGGCAGCGGCGTGGGTGAAATTACCGCTGTGGTAGTCCGTTACTACGGCGGCATTCTGCTTGGAACCGGTGGTCTGGTCAAAGCGTACGGTGGCGGCGTGAACCAGGCGTTGGCGCAGCTCACCACTCAACGCAAAACGCCCTTAACGGAATATACTTTGCAGTGCGAGTACGCTCAGCTGTCAGGCATCGAAACGCTGCTCGCCCAGTTTGGCGGTAACATTGCGAGCAGTGATTATCAGGCCTCCGTTCATCTCACGGTGGCGCTTCCGCAGGCCGAACTGGCGTCTTTTTCGACAAAACTGGCTGATTTTAGTCGCGGTGCGTTGCAATTACGCAGGATTGACGAATAATCCCCGGTCTATTTTCTGTTTATCTAAGGAAGCGGCAGAGATGCATTTTCGTGCCATAACCCGAATCGTTGGACTGCTGGTCATTCTGTTTTCAGGCACGATGATTGTGCCTGGACTGGTGGCATTGATTTATCGGGACGGGGCTGGACGGGCATTTACCCAGACCTTTTTCGTCGCGCTGGCGATTGGGTCCCTGCTGTGGTGGCCAAACCGCAAACAAAAGGGTGAGCTTAAATCCCGTGAAGGGTTCCTTATCGTGGTGCTGTTCTGGACCGTGCTGGGAAGCGTGGGTGCGCTGCCCTTTATCTTCTCTGAACAGCCGAATCTGACCATCACCGATGCTTTCTTTGAATCGTTCTCAGGATTGACCACCACAGGCGCAACGACGCTGGTGGGGCTGGATTCCTTACCGCATGCCATCCTTTTTTATCGGCAAATGCTGCAGTGGTTTGGCGGTATGGGGATAATCGTATTGGCGGTAGCTATCCTGCCAATACTGGGCGTCGGGGGCATGCAGCTCTATCGCGCGGAAATGCCCGGGCCGCTGAAAGACAACAAGATGCGCCCACGAATTGCGGAAACGGCAAAAACGCTATGGCTCATTTATGTATTACTGACAGTCGCTTGTGCATTGGCCTTGTGGTTTGCGGGGATGCCCGCGTTTGATGCCATCGGCCACAGCTTTGCCACTATCGCCATTGGTGGGTTCTCCACGCACGATGCCAGCGTGGGTTACTTCAATAGCCCAACCATCAATACCATTATTGCTATCTTCTTGCTGATCTCTGGCTGTAATTACGGCCTGCACTTTTCTTTATTAAGCGGCCGTAGTCTGAAGGTGTACTGGCGTGACCCGGAATTCCGGATGTTTATCGGTGTGCAACTGACGCTGGTGATTGTCTGTACGTTGGTGCTTTTACTCCACGATGTCTACACCTCGGCGTTGACGACGCTCAACCAGGCTTTCTTCCAGGTTGTCTCAATGGCAACGACAGCAGGCTTTACCACAGACAGCATCGCTCGCTGGCCATTATTCCTGCCGGTACTGCTACTGTGTTCTGCTTTTATCGGCGGTTGTGCGGGATCAACCGGTGGCGGTCTGAAGGTTATTCGTATCCTTCTTCTGTTTAAGCAAGGAAACCGAGAACTGAAACGTCTGGTGCACCCGAATGCCGTTTACAGTATCAAGCTGGGGAACCGTGCGCTGCCCGAACGTATTCTGGAAGCAGTGTGGGGGTTCTTCTCTGCCTATGCCCTGGTATTCATCATCAGTATGCTGGCGATTATCGCCACGGGCGTGGATGACTTCTCTGCGTTTGCCTCCGTTGTGGCAACGCTCAATAACCTTGGCCCAGGGCTGGGGGTGGTGGCGGATAACTTCGCCAGCATGAATCCAGTGGCAAAATGGATCCTGATCGCCAACATGCTGTTTGGTCGTCTGGAAGTCTTTACCTTGTTGGTGCTGTTTACACCGACTTTCTGGCGCGAATAACAGGAGCCTTTGTGAAAATATTGATTCTCTTCTCCACGCGTGATGGACAGACGCGTGAGATTGCTTCTTCTCTGGCGTCAGAACTGAAAGAGCAGGCGTTTGATGTTGATGTGGTTAACCTGCATCGCGCAGAAGCTATTACATGGGCAGACTACGACGGCGTGGTGATTGGTGCTTCTATTCGTTATGGGCACTTTCACTCCACACTCGACAGCTTTGTGAAAAAGCATCAGCAAGCATTAAAGCAACTGCCCAGTGCTTTCTATACTGTGAACCTGGTTGCGCGCAAACCTGAAAAGCGTACGCCGCAAACAAACAGCTATACGCGTAAGTTCTTACTGAGCTCCCCCTGGCAGCCGGATCGCTGTGCTGTTTTTGCGGGTGCCTTACGTTATCCGCGTTACACCTGGTATGACCGCATGATGATCCGCCTGATTATGAAGATGACAGGAGGCGAAACGGATACGAGTAAAGAAGTGGTGTACACCGATTGGCAACAGGTGACGAATTTTGCCCGTGAAATTGCTCAGCTTGTGCGCAAATAGCCGCTTAAAACGGCATGGCGCCTGGAATTTGAGCGGTTGAAAAGTTTTTTTAGATTTCTACTTGCCACCCCGGAATAACTCCCTATAATGCGCCTCCACTGACACGGAACAACGGCAAGCAAGCCGCCGGGTCAGCAGGGTTTCTCCGGAAATTCTGACAGAGAAAAGCGAAAAATAAACGCTTGACTCTGAATGAGGAAAACGTATTATACGGGACCTCGAAACGGTGAGCGAAAGCCGCGTTTCAACTGCTCTTTAACAATTTATCAGACAATCTGTGTGGGCACTCAAAGTGACATGGATTCTTAATGTCCTCGGACACTAAATGAATACCAAGTCTTATGAGTGAACACGTAATTCATTACGATAGTTTTTTCATGAGCATCAAACTTAAATTGAAGAGTTTGATCATGGCTCAGATTGAACGCTGGCGGCAGGCCTAACACATGCAAGTCGAACGGTAACAGGAA
>NZ_JBJDNI010000030.1:0-69853 GCF_044900545.1 Scandinavium sp. NPDC088450
AGACTTGGTATTCATTTAGTGTCCGAGGACATTAAGAATCCATGTCACTTTGAGTGCCCACACAGATTGTCTGATAAATTGTTAAAGAGCAGTTGCGACGCGCTTTAGCGCTCTGTCGCGAGGTGGCGTATATTACGCTTTCCTCTTTCAGAGTCAACCCTCAATTTCAGGATTTTTTCTCTTCAACCGAACCGGCTGTTTGTGTGAAGTGATTCACATCTGCCGTGTCGATGGAGGCGCATTATAGGGAGCTGCCGAGGAATGACAAGCGGAAAAATGCATTTTTATTTCAACCGCTCATCTTTTCGCCTTAACGCTTATTTATTCTGCTTTTTGATGGCTGCTGGCAGGCCTGACAGGCTATCAATCACCCAATCTGCTGCTTTTTCGGCTTCTTCCGTTACTGGCTTGCCGGTACGTACCAGCACTTTAGTACCAACGCCCGCGGCGGCGGCTGCCTGCATATCTTCAACTTTATCGCCAACCATAAAGGAAGCAGCCATATCTATATGTAGGAAGTCACGAGCAGAGATAAGCATGCCCGGATGCGGTTTACGGCAGTCACAAACCTGGCGGAATTCTTCTACTGTGCCTTGTGGGTGGTGAGGACAGTAATAGATACCGTCGAGATCCACGCCACGATCGGCCAGCGACCAGTCCATCCATTCGGTCAATGTTTCAAACTGCGCTTCAGTAAACTTGCCGCGAGCAATGCCGGACTGGTTGGTCACCACCACCAGCGCATAGCCCATCTCTTTCAGTTCGCGCATGGCATCAATCACGCCATCAATAAATTCAAATTCGTCAATTTCGTGCACATAACCATGATCAACATTAAGGGTGCCATCACGGTCGAGAAAAATAGCGGGAACGGTTTTAGCCACCGGTTTACTCCTGAATAAGGCATGTCCGCTTAGTATCTCATGTTTCCTGCGGCAAGAAAGTGCTCATTATCGTCGGCCTCTGATTGATTTAGACGTCTGGATGCCTTAACATCCATTTCATTAACGGTCATCGCACCACTGCGACAGCAGAAAATGCCACGGCAAAACTCCATACGATAATAAATAGCTAATGATAAAACTTTCGAATATCACCAAAGTGTTCCAGCAGGGCCACAGAACGATTCAGGCACTGAATGATGTCAGCCTGCATGTTCCTGCCGGACAAATTTATGGCGTTATCGGTGCATCAGGTGCAGGTAAGAGCACCCTGATTCGTTGCGTCAATTTACTTGAGCGCCCAACCCAGGGAAGCGTTCTGGTTGACGGTCAGGACCTGACCGCCCTTTCTGAATCACAGTTAACGAAAGCCCGTCGTCAGATTGGCATGATCTTCCAGCACTTCAACCTGCTGGCTTCACGTACCGTGTTTGGCAATGTGTCTCTGCCGCTAGAGTTGGATAACACACCAAAAGATGAAATTAAGCGTCGTGTGACCGAACTGCTGGAGCTGGTTGGGCTTGCGGATAAGCACGATAGCTACCCGGCGAACCTGTCAGGCGGCCAGAAACAGCGTGTGGCCATCGCCCGTGCGCTGGCAAGCAATCCAAAAGTGCTGTTGTGTGATGAAGCCACCAGCGCGCTGGACCCGGCAACGACTCGCTCGATTCTGGAATTACTGAAAGACATTAACCGTCGTCTCGGCCTGACCATTCTGCTTATCACTCATGAAATGGATGTGGTTAAACGCATCTGTGATTGTGTTGCTGTGATCAGCAACGGCCAGTTGATTGAGCAAGACACAGTGAGTGAAGTGTTTTCTCATCCGAAGACACCGCTGGCTCAACAGTTCATTCAATCCACATTGCATCTGGATATTCCTGAAGATTATCTGGCACGTATGAAGCCTGAACAGCAGGCTGACAGCGTACCGATGCTTCGCATGGAGTTCACCGGTCAGTCCGTTGATGCGCCACTGCTCTCCGAAACGGCGCGTCGCTTCAATGTGAACAACAACATTATTAGCGCGCAGATGGATTACGCCGGCGGCGTGAAGTTCGGCATCATGCTGACTGAAATGCACGGCACACAACAAGATACGCAAGCGGCAATTAGCTGGTTGCAGGAACACCATGTGAAAGTAGAGGTACTGGGTTATGTCTGAGCCGATGATGTGGTTGCTGGCGCGCGGCGTCTGGGAAACATTGGCGATGACCTTCGTTTCCGGTTTCTTTGGTTTCGTTCTCGGCCTGCCGGTGGGCGTGCTTCTTTATGTTACTCGTCCGGGTCAGATTGCGGAAAACGTGAAGCTGTACCGCACGCTCTCCGCGCTGGTTAACATTTTCCGTTCCATTCCTTTCATTATTTTGCTGGTGTGGATGATTCCGTTCACTCGCGTGATTGTTGGTACTTCTATTGGTCTGCAGGCAGCGATTGTGCCTCTGACTGTGGGCGCAGCACCGTTTATCGCTCGTATGGTGGAAAATGCTCTGCTGGAAATCCCAACCGGTCTGATTGAAGCCTCACGCGCCATGGGGGCAACAGTGATGCAGATTGTTCGTAAAGTCCTGCTGCCTGAAGCGCTTCCTGGTCTGGTTAACGCCGCCACCATCACTCTGATTACTCTTGTCGGTTATTCTGCAATGGGCGGAGCGGTAGGTGCCGGTGGTCTGGGTCAGATTGGCTATCAGTATGGCTACATTGGCTATAACGCCACAGTGATGAATACCGTGCTGGTATTGTTGGTGGTTCTGGTTTATCTCATTCAATTCTCCGGCGATCGCATCGTCCGGGCTGTCACTCACAAGTAACGTTACACACAACATACAACTCTAAGAGTTTAAGGAAACAAAATGGCGTTCAAGTTTAAAACCTTTGCGGCAGTGGGTGCCCTGATTGGTTCTCTGGCACTGGTGGGTTGCGGTCAGGATGAAAAAGACCCGAACCACATTAAAGTCGGCGTCATCGTGGGGGCTGAACAGCAGGTTGCTGAAGTCGCTCAGAAAGTCGCAAAAGAGAAATATGGTCTGGACGTTGAGCTGGTGACCTTCAACGACTACGTACTGCCGAACGAAGCGCTGAGCAAAGGCGATATCGATGCTAACGCCTTCCAGCACAAACCTTATCTGGATCAGCAGATTAAAGATCGCGGCTACAAGCTGGTTCCGGTCGGTAACACCTTCGTTTACCCAATCGCGGGTTACTCCAAGAAAATCAAATCTCTGGACGAGCTGCAGCCGGGCTCTCAGGTTGCTGTTCCTAACGACCCGACCAACCTCGGCCGTTCCCTGCTGCTGCTGCAGAAAGTGGGCCTGATTAAACTGAAAGATGGCGTTGGCCTGCTGCCAACCGTTCTTGATGTGACCGAGAACCCGAAAAACCTGAAAATTGTTGAACTGGAAGCCCCACAGCTGCCACGTTCTCTGGACGATGCGCAGATTGCTCTGGCCGTTATCAACACCACCTACGCAAGCCAGATTGGCCTGACTCCAGCGAAAGACGGCATCTTTGTTGAAGACAAAGATTCCCCTTACGTTAACCTGATCGTGAGCCGCGAAGATAACAAAGACGCGGAAAACGTGAAGAAATTCGTTGAAGCTTATCAGTCAGACGAAGTCTATGAAGCTGCTAACAAGATCTTCAACGGTGGCGCGGTTAAAGGCTGGTAATCTTTTCACAAAGTAATATCATTCAGGACGGGCTTAATGCCCGTCTTGTTATTTGTGTGGTCAACTGATTCAATGGCTCCCCCGGTTTAATACAGTATTGAGGAATAATTATGCGTGCTTTACCGATCTGTTTTCTGGCGCTCATTCTGAGCGGTTGCTCCATGTTTAGCAGATCCCCTGTCGAACCCGTACAAAGCACCGTAACACCTGCGAAAACTGAACCGGCTAAACCGAAAGCGACGCGTCCGGCTCCCGTAAGAATTATCACTAACGCAGAAGATTTGGTCGGTAAACCGTTCCGCGATCTCGGTGAAGTCAGTGGCGAGTCCTGCCAGGCCTCAAACCAGGATTCCCCACCAAACATCCCTACGGCACGTAAACGTCTGCAAATTAATGCTGCCAAAATGAAGGCTAATGCTGTCCTGCTGCACAGCTGTGAAGTGACCAGCGGCACACCAGGTTGCTACCGCCAGGCCGTTTGCCTTGGTTCCGCCCTCAACGTTTCGGCGCAATGAGTGGTTTTTCCTTTGAGCAGATAGGCGTTATCCGCTCGCCGTATAAAGAGAAATTTGCCGTACCGCGCCAGCCAGGGCTGGTGCAACATGGCAACGGCGAGCTCCATCTGATTGCTCCCTACAACCAGGCTGATGCTGTACGTGGTCTGGAAGAGTTCAGCCACCTTTGGGTTTTATTTGTCTTTCATCAGACGATGGAAGGTGGCTGGCGCCCAACCGTGCGCCCTCCTCGCCTGGGTGGAAATGCCCGGATGGGCGTGTTTGCCACGCGATCCACGTTTCGCCCCAATCCCATTGGCATGTCGCTGGTCGAGTTGAAAGACATTCGCTGCCAGAAAGATCAGGTCATTTTGCAATTGGGGAGTCTGGATTTGGTCGACGGTACACCGGTGGTGGATATCAAACCTTATCTGCCTTTCGCTGAAGCGTTACCTGATGCCCAGGCAAGCTACGCACAACAGGCACCTGTCGCTGCGGTTGATGTCAGCTTCACCGCCGAGCTTGAAATCCTCTTTCCACAACTTGAAAAACGTTACCCGCATCTTCGGGCCTTTATTCAGGATGTGCTGGCCCAGGACCCACGTCCGGCCTATCGCAAAGGGGAAGAAACAGGGAAAACCTACGCCGTCTGGTTACATGATTTTAACGTGCGCTGGCGCGTCACAGAGAGCGGGTTCGAAGTCTTTGCCCTGGAAGCTCGCTAATTTTCTCCTCCTCTCTTTTGGCATCTCTGCCAGGCTGATAAACTAAACCACTTTTTTTGTATCAGGCAGGGCTACCTGCCTGTTCCGATCGTTCAAATGGAACCGTAATAACATGCGTACTAGTCAATACTTGCTCTCCACTCTGAAGGAGACACCTGCCGACGCCGAGGTTATCAGCCACCAGCTGATGCTGCGCGCCGGGATGATTCGCAAGCTCGCTTCCGGGTTGTACTCCTGGCTGCCGACCGGCATGCGCGTCCTGAAAAAAGTCGAAAACATCGTGCGTGAAGAGATGGACAACGCCGGTGCCATCGAGGTGTTAATGCCTGTGGTGCAGCCTTCCGAGCTGTGGCAGGAGAGCGGTCGCTGGGAACAGTACGGCCCGGAACTGCTGCGCATTGCAGACCGTGGCGATCGTCCATTTGTTCTCGGCCCAACGCATGAAGAAGTCATTACCGATCTCATTCGTAATGAGCTCAGCTCTTACAAACAGCTGCCGCTGAACTTCTATCAGATCCAGACTAAGTTCCGTGATGAAGTTCGTCCGCGCTTTGGCGTGATGCGTTCCCGCGAATTCATCATGAAAGATGCTTACTCTTTCCATACGTCTCAGGAATCCCTGCAGGAAACGTATGATGCGATGTATACCGCATACAGCAAAATCTTCAGCCGCATGGGTCTGGATTTCCGTGCAGTTCAGGCGGACACCGGTTCCATCGGCGGTAGCGCCTCTCATGAATTCCAGGTGCTGGCGTCCAGCGGTGAAGATGATGTTATCTTCTCTGATTCCTCTGACTTCGCCGCAAACATTGAGTTTGCTGAAGCACTCGCGCCGAAAGAGCCTCGCGCGGCTGCCACTCAGGAAATGACGCTGGTCGACACGCCGAATGCGAAAACCATCGCAGAGCTGATTGAGCAGTTCAATCTGCCGGTTGAGAAAACGGTCAAAACGCTGTTGGTTAAAGCAGTTGAAGATAGCGCTTACCCGCTGGTTGCCCTGCTGGTTCGTGGCGACCACGAGCTGAACGAAGTCAAAGCGGAGAAACTGCCACAGGTAGCCAGCCCGCTGACCTTCGCCACCGAAGCTGAAATTCGCGCTATCGTCAATGCGGGCCCAGGTTCTCTTGGCCCAGTGAACATGCCAATTCCAGTGGTGATTGACCGTACTGTAGCCGCAATGAGCGATTTTGCTGCTGGCGCAAACATAGACGGTAAACACTACTTTGGCATCAACTGGGATCGTGACGCAGCGACGCCAGAAGTGGCCGATATCCGTAACGTGGTGGCTGGCGACCCAAGCCCGGACGGTAAAGGTACTCTGCTTATCAAACGCGGTATCGAAGTGGGCCATATCTTCCAGCTCGGCACCAAATACTCTGAAGCCATGAAAGCGGCTGTGCAGGGTGAAGATGGTCGTAACCAGACGCTGACGATGGGTTGCTACGGTATCGGGGTCACTCGCGTTGTCGCTGCTGCCATTGAGCAGAATCATGACGAGCGTGGCATCGTCTGGCCTGACAACATTGCGCCGTTCCAGGTAGCCATCCTGCCAATGAACATGCACAAATCTTACCGTGTGCAGGAACTGGCAGAAAAACTGTATGCGGAACTGCGTGCGCAGGGCATCGAAGTGCTGATGGATGATCGTAAAGAGCGTCCAGGCGTGATGTTTGCTGATATGGAACTGATCGGTATTCCACATACCGTGGTGATTGGCGATCGTAACCTCGACAGCGACGATATCGAATACAAATACCGTCGCAACGGTGACAAGCAGTTGATCAAAACCGGGGAAATTCTCGACTTCCTGGTTAAAGCCATCAAAGGCTAAAAAAACAAAGGCCTCGCAGTGCGAGGCCTTTTTTCTGTTCAGAGAGTGGGTAAATCAGTTACCGCACTCTTTTCCTGGTATGAATTTCGCGTCTTTATCTGTCTTCAACGTTTTCACTTGCTCGCCGGTGTCTGGGTTTGGCTCCAGCGTGAAATGCCCTTCTACTGTCAACAATACTGGTTTGGTCTCACTGCCACGTGCAGCGGCATAATCACGTTCCAGTTGCGCATTGTTCGCTACGGCAACACGTTTACCCGTTGCACAATCGGTGAAGGTAGCCGCGTCCGCCATGTAGATGTACATGCCGCGCATCGCCATCGGAGTTACGGGCAGACTCGATTTAACAGGCTCCAGCGTGTAGTTCAGCGATGAGACAATCGGATTGCCTTCTCTGTCCAGCATTTCCAGCTTATCGCCTTTCGCGCGGTAGTAGGACTTCTCGCCTTTGCTGTCGGTCAGTACCAGCTTTTCTGCTGTTCTGGCCCAAGTGCCGTAAGAACCAAACGAAGAAGGCTCACGTGCCACGCCCTGATAACGTTCATTCATTACCCAGGTTCCGTCTTTAGCGAGGAACAAGGAAGTCTCGATGCCTTCGCAGTCCGCGCAAGGTAAAACCCCGCGCCAGCTTTGCTGCATCGGCTGCAAAGACTCTTCCGCTCCAGGCTTCAACGTTTGTTCATCGGAACGGTTATTACACCCCGGTAACGCAAAAAGAATGCCCATTGCCGCCAGGGCGACCAGTACTTTCTTCACCTTAATGTCCTTATGCTGTAAATACTTTTGCTCAGTCACCGGAGTGTTTTACTCTCCCCCGCATCGCTTTGACTGAGGATTTTTGCGTTTTTGCCGCCAGTCGGCGCTCTTTTGAAGCCCGGGTTGGCCGCGTCGCCCGGCGTTGCTTTTGCTCCGCCGTAAGCGTTTGAATAACAGAAACGAGACGGGCTATCGCCGCTTCACGATTCATTTCCTGACTACGGTATTCCTGCGCTTTAATAATGATCACACCCTCGGCGGTCATTAAATGGTGGCTGCCGGCAAGCATACGCTCTTTATAATACTCTGGCAGGCTTGAGGCCCGGATGTCAAAACGCAGATGAATCGCCGTAGAGGCTTTGTTCACGTGCTGGCCACCCGCGCCCTGCGCTCGAATCGCGCTGATCTCGACCTCTTCATCGGCAATCACTACTTGCCGAGAGATAACAATCATTGCACCTGTTTCCAGTTAACAGGGACGATTTCCAGATTATTCTGAGAATCGGATAGCCAGAGCGTCCCCTCTTGCAGCGTGGCCTGCAGGGTCATATTACGGGCGGCGAAGGCGGTCAACTGTGCCAGGGTTGCGTCGTCAAAATACCAGATGGTCAAATTACTGAAACCGGATAACGGGCCCTGATTTTGCTGCCACCAGATTTCTGCCGCCCGGCTGTTATAGGCGAATAAGGCGACCTGTTGTGAACGCGAACAGGCTTTCTTCACTCGGCGTTCGTCCGGTAACCCGAGTTCAATCCACAGATCCACGCCCAGATGATCGTTGAGCAGCCAGACTTCCGGCTCATCATCGGCGCTCAACCCACGGGTAAACTGCAAACGGTCATCGGCATACATGATCCATGCCAGCAGACGTAGCATTAACCGCTCTTCCGTTTCCGAAGGATGGCGGGCCAGCGTCAGGTTTGCATCGAGGAACTGGTTTCGGTCGAGATCGGCAACATTCACTGCCGCTTTATAAATTGTCGCTTTCAGCGCCATGATTTCACTCCTGAAAATTGGCGGTCATTGTACCGAAATCAGCGCTAAAAGGCTGTCGCCAATTCACTGTCAGAAGGCTCATCCTGCTGATATTGCTTAAATGAGTATGGTATAGTCACCTTGCTAAACAGAGTTTATCTTCGTAGGCTTAAACTTGCATCCCACAGTTGAGTCAGAACGCTGACAGGAGGGCATGTGGAAAAATATTGTGAGTTAATACGCAAGCGGTATGCGGAAATAGCCAGTGGAGACTTAGGATACGTTCCGGATGCACTGGGTTGTGTGCTAAAAGTATTGAATGAAGTGGCGGCGGATGACGCGATTTCAGAGTCGGTCAGGGAAAAAGCGGCCTATGCGGCGGCAAACTTACTGGTGAGCGATTATGTCAACGAATGAGTCTTATCAACCCATCAATTGTGATGACTATGACAATCTTGAACTCGCCTGCCAGCACCATCTTGTGTTAACGCTGGAGCTGAAAGACGGCGAAGTACTGAAGGCGAAAGCCAGTGACTTAGTCTCACGTAAAAATGTCGAGTATCTGGTCGTCGAGGTTTCGGGCGATCAACGCGAACTGCGACTCGACAAAATTGCGAGCTTTAGCCACCCCGAAATTGGGACTGTGGTGGTAAGCGAAGAGTAACGTTTAAGGGCAGTTTCACTGCCCTTTTCTCTGCCTCACAATCTGCAATCCTGCTTGCCCTTCAGGGCATCTTCCTTCCAGAGTGACAAAATACCCCGCCGCCGCAATCAAGGTTTCACCATAAAACAGCAGCGGCGTGGTTTCTCGCAGCCATGGCGCTACGCCCAGTTCCTGCCAGATTTTCTTCAGCTTGCGTCCACCATTTCGCCCCACGATGTGCAATGTACCACCAGCGGTATAACGCACGCTGGCACGTTCACCCGGCGCAGGTTTGCGGATATCTTGCCCGTTAATCAAACTCAGTTCCTCATCCCCTGATAAGCGCAGCGGTTGCGTGATATCGGGCCATTCCTGTGGAGCTGGCGTTGCAACGGGCACCCACCAAAGCTGTTGCTGATAACGCCGAACAGTGTAGTCACCCAACCTCACCTGAGGATTCGCGTCTTCACGAGCGAGCGCCACTTCACGCCACAAACGCTCAAGCATTTCTCGGGACGGCATGGCAGCCTGGTGTTGAGCCAGCCAGCGTCGCAGTAATGCGCCACGGCGAACCGCACTCATCGACAGCATTGGCTCTATCGCTAGCTGCCCTTCTTTACCGCACAGTGAGCTCAATTCTTCTGCCAGCAGTTCATCCAGAAGTTGCTCCTGCTCGCCGCAAAGCTGCGCGCTCCGGGAAACCGCCTGAGAGAAATGCGACCAGCGTTCATTCAGCAAGGGCAGTACACGCAGCCGCAAAAAATTGCGGTCGTAGTCATCATCCTGATTGCTTTCATCTTCAATCCAGCTCAGGTGATGCTCTCTCGCCCACTGCTCAAGTACTTCACGGCTTTCTGCCAGCAAAGGACGAATAAGCTTTGTGCCGTAAAAATCTGACTCTGCCGCCATCGCCGACAGCCCTGCTGGGCCGCTGCCACGCTTAAGCGCCAACAGCAGCGTTTCGCACTGGTCGTCAAGATGCTGAGCGGTGACCAGAACTTCACCTTGCTGCAATGTCTGGCGAATGGCTTCGTAACGCGCCTCACGGGCCTGAGCTTCAATGCCCAGTCCTTTCTGCGCCAGCGTGACACGGACGACTTCCAGCGGAACCTGCCATTGCGCACAAACTAGCTGGCAGTGTTCAACCCAACCGTCGGCATTGACGCTTAATCCGTGATGAATATGCACTGCGCGCAATGTCGCACCTGGTGTCTGCTCTCGCCAGTGGGTTAATTGATGCAAAAGCACCGTAGAATCAAGACCACCACTGAAGGCGACCAGAACGTGCGAGTGGGCACCCAATGCACTGGCGACAAAATTCAGGCTCATATTATTGCTGATACAACTCCAACGGTAACCCGTCCGGATCGTTGAAAAACGTGAAGCGGCGGTCGGTGAAAGGGTCAATCCGAATCGCTTCGCACTTCACGCCATGGCTTTCGAGATGCGCCACAGAAGCATCAAGATCATCAACGCTAAAGGCAAGATGGCGCAGACCGCAGGATTCCGGGCGTGACGGGCGTGCTGGCGGGAACGGGAAGGAGAACAGCTCAATGGTATAGTGCCCATTGAGGGCCAAATCGCCTTTCCACGAATCCCGCTCTTCGCGATAGAACTCGCTTTGCAGCGTAAAGCCCAGGATGTCGCAATAAAACGCCTTACTCACGGCGTAGTTACTGGCGATGATGGCAATATGGTGAATCTGTTTTAAACCCAGCATGTCTGCTCCTTAAAATGTGTCCGCAGCACGTTACCCGCGCCAGGCCGACTGGCGCAAGTCCTCAGGCCTCTTTTAAGACTCGTACCCGGTAGACGCCATCTTCATCGCGTTTTGCACCGTGAATGTCAGTTTCAAAGCCCGGATAATGCCGCCCAATAGAACAGAGCATCAGCAGGAAATCCAGCACTGACCGACTCTCCTCGGTGATCATTTCACCCGGCATCAGCAGCGGCACGCCCGGTGGATAAGGCAGGATCATATTGGCTGAGACTCGACCCACCAGTCGCTCAATCTCTATTGTTTCGACTTCGCCTTTGATCTGCCGCTGCCACGCCTGATGTGGCGTCATTTTCATTTCAGGCAACACATCAAACGCGCGTAACATCAGGTGCGAAAGTTGATGCTGGCGAATAAGCTTGTGGATCCCCTGCGCCAGATCCTGAATGCGCATATTACGGTAGAAGTCCGGATCTTCAGCATACAGATCGGGAAGCATGTTTTTGACACGTAAATTCAGATCGTAAGCCCGTTTGAACTCGGTTAGCCCACGCAGCAGACCCATGGCGCGCGTTTTGTCGATCCCTATGCTGAACAGGAACAGCAGGTTGTACGGCCCCGTTTTTTCGACCACCACACCACGTTCATCAAGGAATTTCGCAACCAGCGCGGCGGGGATACCCTCTTCGCTCATCGTACCCTGTTCATCCATACCCGGCGTCAGGATAGTTACTTTTACCGGGTCCAGGAACATATGGTCGGCATCGGCATCTGCAAAACCGTGCCAGTCTTCGCCCGGTGCCACCGGCCAGCACTCAGCTTCATCCACCTGCTCAGGCTGCCAGATATCGAAGAACCACCCTTCCGATTCCTCACGTAAACGCTGCACTTCTTTGCGGAAATGTAGCGCTCGTTCAACAGAACGATTGATCAGCCGCTTACCTGGATTCCCACGCAACATCGCCGCCGCCGTTTCAATCGAGGCGACAATCGGATAACTCGGCGAAGTCGAGGTATGCATCATAAAGGCTTCGTTAAACGTGTCTTCGTCGTAATCGCCTTTGATGTGAATAAGTGAAGCCTGCGACAGCGCCGCCAGCATTTTGTGAGTGGATTGCGTTTCGTAGATGACTTTGCCCGGCACGCGATCGCCGCTCATCCCACTTTTACCCTGATAAATCGGATGGAAATGGGTGTAAGGCACCCAGGCAGAATCAAAGTGGATCGACGGCACATCCAGCGTCTCTTTAATCCAGGTGGTGTTGTAGAGCAAACCGTCGTAGGTCGAGTTAGTGATAACCGCATGCACCGGCCATTGCGCACCAGGAGCAGCTTTCACTTTCTGTGTAATCGTGTCCCGCGTGAATTCCCGGCGCGGTATGCCGCCCAAAATCCCTAGCGCATTACGTGTCGGTTTGAGCCACAACGGCACTACGTCAGTCATCATCAGGAGATGGGCTAATGATTTATGGCAGTTGCGGTCGATGAGTAGCGTGCTGCCAGCCGGTGCGGCATACATCCCGACGATTTTATTCGACGTCGACGTGCCGTTAGTCACCATGTAACTCTGCTCAGCGCCAAAGGTCCGCGCGATATACTCTTCGGCTTCCAGATGGGGTCCGGTGTGATCGAGCAGTGAACCCAATTCCGTCACCGAAATAGACACATCGGCTTTTAACGTGTTTCCGCCAAAGAAGTCATAGAACAAACAGCCTACCGGGCTTTTTTGATAAGCAGTACCGGCCATGTGCCCTGGTGTACAGAAGGTGTATTTTCCCTCTTTCACGTAGTTGAACAGCGCTCGGGTAAAGGGCGGCGTGATATTATCGAGATACTCTTTGGTGTACTGACCTATACGCGTGGCGATGTCTTCTGCTGCGCCGAGCGCATATTCAAAGAACCACAGCGCCATGCGCATATCGTGAACGCTGACGTCGAGCGTCGAATGGGTATTGATAAAGGCATACAGCGGTAGATATTCATTGAGCTGGTTGATGTCGCCACACAGCTCTACGCCGTATTCATCCCAGTCGAAAATCACGCCGCAGATCCGTGGATTCTGTTCAACAAACTTAATCAGATCCGCGCTGTTTTGCGGCCAGATGGTTTTGAATCCTTGCTGAGCCAGCGCGGCTTCCAGCTCCTGAATCGGCTGATCTTTGTGATAGACCCCGTGTGGCCCCATGATAGCGATAATATTCACGCGTTCCTCCTGGAAAAAAACCTTAGCTAATCATAGCGCAGCTGAATTGCAGAGATAAAAAAAGCCACACGATTGTGTGGCTTTTTCGGAGCACTCTTTACGCTTACGCGTAACCGTAGCTCATCAGACGCTGATAACGGCGGTTGAGCAGGTCTTCTTTGCTCAGCACGTCGAGATCCGCGAGGTCTGCAAGCAGTTGCGCTTTCAGCGTTTGCGCCATCACTTCTGGCTTACGGTGCGCGCCACCCAGGGGTTCCGGGATTACGGTATCGATAAGCTTCAGCTCTTTCAGGCGTGGGGCAATGATCCCCATCGCTTCTGCAGCCAGTGGCGCTTTGTCGGCGCTTTTCCACAGAATGGAAGCACAGCCTTCCGGAGAGATAACGGAATAGGTGCTGTACTGCAGCATATTCACTTTATCACCCACGCCAATCGCCAGTGCGCCACCGGAACCACCTTCACCGATTACGGTGCAGATAACTGGCACCTTCAGGCGAGACATTTCACGCAGGTTGCGGGCAATCGCTTCAGACTGACCACGCTCTTCCGCGCCAACACCTGGGTATGCACCTGGGGTGTCGATGAAGGTGATGATCGGCATGTTGAAGCGTTCTGCCATTTCCATCAGGCGCAGCGCTTTGCGATAGCCTTCAGGGGCTGGCATGCCGAAATTACGGCGAATCTTCTCTTTGGTTTCACGGCCTTTCTGATGACCAATGATCATCACCGGACGCCCATCCAGACGCGCAATACCGCCGACGATCGCTTTGTCGTCAGCGTAGGCGCGGTCGCCTGCCAGTT
The DNA here is from genome assembly GCF_044900545.1 of Scandinavium sp. NPDC088450. Classification (NCBI taxonomy): domain Bacteria; kingdom Pseudomonadati; phylum Pseudomonadota; class Gammaproteobacteria; order Enterobacterales; family Enterobacteriaceae; genus Scandinavium; species Scandinavium sp. NPDC088450. Next base: position 13,753 of record NZ_JBJDNI010000030.1, read on the forward strand.
CATCAAATTCGTCAAACGCCAGACGCAGATAATCCAGGGTGTATGGGCGCTGCGGATGGCGAGCCAACTGAGCAACTTGCCATGCACCGAGATCGGCGAAGATTTTGCGCGTCAGTTCTACGCTTTTTTCACGCAGACGATGCACTTCTTCATCGATGTTAATATCCAGTTTTTCATCCTGACGGCCAACAGACGTCAGAGAATCGATTTTCGCTTCCAGCTCTGCAATCGGCTGTTCGAAATCAAGGAAATTCAGACTCATAGTATTCCTGTATTAGTCAAACTCCAGTTCCACCTGCTCCGACCCAATGAGGCCACGCAAATCGTTCAACAAACGATCGCTCGGAGAAACACGCCAGGTCGCGCCAAAACGCAACCGCGCGCGTGCATCCGCCCTCTGATAGTAGAGATGTACTGGAATGGTTCCCGAACGGTGGGGTTCCAGAGACTGACGGAGACGGTTTAAAAGCTGGTCATCAATTTGCCTGTCCGTCAGCGAGATAGCAAGCCCGCGAGCATATTTTTCCCGGGCTTCGTCAATATCCATCACTTCACGGGCCATCATTTTAAGACCCCCGCTGAAGTCATCAAAGCTGACCTGTCCGCTGACGATAAGTATGCGGTCTTTTTCCAGCAATTGCTGGTATTTATCCAGTGCGTCGGTGAATAACATCACCTCCAGACGCCCGGAACGGTCATCCAGCGTACAGATGCCGATGCGATTGCCGCGCTTGGTGACCATAACCCTTGCGGCAATAACAAGCCCCGCCGCCATGGTCATTTTACCACGATCGGTCGGATGCATATCTTTAAGCCTTACGCCGCCAGCGTAACGCTCAATCTCTTTTAAATACTGCGTAATCGGGTGACCGGTGAGGTACAGACCCAATGTTTCACGCTCGCCTTCCAGTACCACTGGCTCTGGCCATGGCATGCAGTTGGCGTAAGACTGTTCTACTTGTTCGGGTTCTTCTGCCAAAACGCCAAACATGTCAGCCTGGCCAATCGCCTCGGCTTTCGCATGTTGATCGGCGGCTTTGAGCGCATCAGGAAGCGAATTCATCAATGCGGCGCGATGCGGACCAAGACGGTCAAAAGCGCCGGACATAATCAGCTTCTCGAGCACGCGTTTGTTCAGTTTCTTGATATCGGTGCGTGCACAGAGGTCAAATAGCTCGCGGAAGTAACCGCCGTTGTTACGCGCTTCCAGAATAGCTTCAATCGGGCCTTCACCCACGCCCTTGATTGCGCCGATGCCGTAAACAATCTCGCCGTCATCGTTGACGTGGAAATGATACAGCCCGGAGTTAATATCCGGCGGCAGGATTTTGAGCCCCATGCGCCAGCATTCATCCACCAGGCCAACGACCTTCTCAGTGTTATCCATATCCGCGGTCATTACCGCTGCCATAAACTCGGCCGGATAGTGGGCTTTCAGCCACAGCGTCTGGTAAGAAACTAACGCATAAGCCGCGGAGTGGGATTTGTTGAAACCGTAACCAGCGAATTTCTCAACGAGGTCGAAGATTTTCATCGACAGCTCGCCGTCGACGCCGTTCTGGATCGCGCCCTCTTCGAAGGTGCCGCGCTGCTTGGCCATCTCTTCCGGTTTTTTCTTACCCATTGCACGACGCAACATATCCGCGCCGCCAAGGGTATAACCAGAAAGCACCTGAGCAATCTGCATGACCTGTTCCTGATACAGGATAATGCCGTAGGTCGGCTCCAGCACAGGTTTCAGGCTTTCGTGCTGCCATTGCACATCCGGATAGGAGATCTCTTCGCGACCATGCTTACGGTCAATAAAGTTATCTACCATCCCCGATTGCAGAGGGCCCGGGCGGAACAGGGCCACGAGGGCGATCATATCTTCGAAGCAGTCAGGCTGCAGACGCTTAATCAGATCTTTCATGCCGCGGGATTCAAGCTGGAAGACCGCGGTGGTTTCCGAGCGCTGCAGCATGTCGAAGCTTTTCTTGTCGTCGAGCGGGATGGCAGCGATATCAATCGGCTCCAGCCCCTGTTTTGCCCGACGAGGGTTAATCATTTTCAACGCCCAGTCGATAATGGTGAGCGTTCGCAGACCGAGGAAGTCAAACTTCACCAGCCCGGCGTATTCCACATCGTTCTTATCAAACTGAGTGACCGGATGGTTACCGGACTCATCGCAGTACAACGGTGCGAAATCGGTGATTTTGGTTGGGGCGATAACCACGCCACCGGCGTGCTTACCGGCGTTACGGGTGACGCCTTCAAGCTTACGCGCCATATCAATAAGCGCTTTAACTTCCTCGTCAGCCTCGTAAATTTCCGGCAACTGCGGTTCAGCTTCAAACGCTTTGGCCAGCGTCATGCCCGGATCGGGCGGCACCAGCTTGGAAATACGATCCACAAAACCGTAGGGATGGCCCAGCACGCGGCCTACGTCGCGGATAACCGCTTTCGCCGCCATGGTCCCGAAGGTGATGATCTGCGATACCGCTTCTCGCCCGTACATATCCGCGACGTGCTCAATAACCTGATCGCGTTTCTCCATGCAGAAGTCGACGTCGAAGTCGGGCATCGAGACACGTTCCGGGTTAAGGAAACGTTCGAACAGCAGGTCGAATTCCAGCGGATCGAGATCGGTGATTTTCAGCGCATAAGCTACCAATGAGCCCGCACCCGAACCACGGCCAGGGCCTACCGGCACACCGTTATCTTTCGACCACTGGATAAATTCCATCACGATGAGGAAGTAACCCGGGAACCCCATCTGGTTGATAACCTGCAGTTCGATGTCCAGACGCTCGTCATATTCAGGGCGTTTTTCAGCGCGTACGGCAGGGTCAGGGAACAGGAACTCAAGACGCTCTTCCAGGCCTTCTTTCGACTTCACAACCAGGAAATCTTCGGTGGTCATGTCACCCGTCGGGAACTGCGGCAGGAAGTATTCACCCAGGCGCACGGTGACGTTACAGCGCTTGGCTATCTCAACCGTGTTCGCCAGCGCTTCCGGGATATCGGAAAACAGCTCGCACATCTCTTCTTCAGTACGCATGTACTGCTGTGACGAGTAGTTGCGCGGGCGTTTTGGATCGTCAAGGGTGAAGCCGTCATGAATCGCAACGCGAATTTCATGGGCGTCAAAATCACCGGCATCGATAAAGCGCACGTCATTGGTCGCCACCACGGGCAGACTGCGCGCTTCGGCCAGTTTCACCGCCGCATGCAGATAAGACTCTTCATCCACACGCCCGGTACGGATCAGTTCAAGGAAATAACGATCCGGGAAATGTTCTTCATAAAATGCGACACACTGCTCAACCAGTGCCTGATTGCCGCGCAGCAAAGCCCTGCCCACATCGCCCATCTTCGCGCCAGACAGAAGGATCAGCCCCTCTTTCAGCTCAACCAGCCAGTCTCGGTCAATGTAAGGCCCTTGCGCTCCATAACCACGCTGATAGGCGCGAGAAATCAGCAACGTAAGATTCTGGTAGCCTTCATTGTTGGCGGCAAGCACCGTCAACTGAGTTAGCTCATCGGGCAGCAACTCACTCTGAACGTGGAAATCCGCGCCAATAATCGGCTTAAGACCCGCGCCATGCCCCGCACCGTAAAACTTCACCAGACCGCAGAGGTTGGTGAAATCGGTGATCGCCAGTGCAGGCATGCCGAGCGCGGCCGCCTTTTTCACCAGCGGCCCGGTCTTCGCCAGCCCATCAATCATGGAGTAGTCGCTATGCACCCGCAGGTGTACGAAACGTGGTTCAGCCATCTTCAGATCCCGCTTTACTTAATCAGGCAACACTGCCCAGAGCGCGTTTAACAGGCCCGAAACTGCGCCGGTGATGTTCGGTGGCGCCATGCAGAGCCAGCTTTTCCAGATGGAAAGCCGTTGGATATCCCTTATGTTGAGCAAAGCCATACTCAGGGAAAGTTTGGTCCAGTGCCGCCATTTCCGCATCGCGAGACACTTTCGCCAGAATGGAGGCAGCGCTGATTTCGGCTACACGGCTGTCGCCTTTCACGACAGCCATGGAAGGCATTGGCAGAGCCGGGCAACGATTACCGTCGATCAGGACATATTCAGGCTGAATATGCAGGCCGGCTACCGCACGTTGCATCGCCAGCATGGTGGCGTGCAGAATATTCAGTTCGTCGATTTCATGCGGTTCAGCGCGGCCCAGACTCCAGCTCAGCGCCTTTTCCTTGATCTCGTCGAACAGCGCCAGTCGGCGTTTTTCACTCAGTTTTTTGGAGTCATTCAGACCCACAATGGGGCGCGCAGGATCGAGGATCACCGCAGCAGTCACCACCGCGCCGACCAAAGGGCCGCGTCCAACTTCGTCAACACCCGCAACCAGATGGGTATGCGGATAGATAAATACGTCTGTCATTGTGCCAACTCCAGCACCGCGTCGGCTGCCTGCTCATCGGCATTACAGCGAATCAGCTGGTGCAGTTCGCGGAAGGTGTCATGCATAGCGTGGCTGGTTTTGCCATCGGCCAGCAGCGGCAACAACGCTTCGGCAAGCTGCTGCGGTTGACACTCATCCTGCAAAAGTTCTTTAACCAGTTCCCGGCCCGCCAGCAAATTCGGCAGCGAAACATAGTCGGTTTTCACCAGACGCTTCGCCAGCCAGAAAGTGAACGGCTTCATGCGATATCCCACAACCATCGGGCACTTCGCCAGCATACATTCGAGTGCAGCCGTGCCTGAGGCTAACAGCGCCGCATCACTGGCGATCATCGCTTCACGGCCCATGCCATCCAGCATATGGACACGTAAGTCCGGCGCGACTTCCGCTTTAATACGCTCAAACTGTTCACGACGTTTGGCGTTCACCAGAGGAACCACCACTTCCAGATCGGGGTAGTGGTTTCGCAACAATTGCGCCGTTTTCAGGAAATCTGCACTGAGCATTTCCACTTCTGCGCCACGACTTCCTGGCAGTAATGCGAGGCAGTGAACGTCATGGGCAATGCCCAGCGTGTCTCGTGCGGCGTTTTTATCGGGGTCCAGCGGCATGGCGTCTGCCATGGTGTGCCCAATGAAGCGGCAAGGAACATTGAATCGGTCATAAAACGCTTTTTCGAAAGGCAGAAACGCGAGCACCAGATCGGTGGCTCTGCCAATTTTGAAAACACGTTTTTGGCGCCAGGCCCAGACGGACGGGCTGACGTAATGAATGGTTTTGATCCCCTGTTTTTTCAGATTCCCTTCAAGGGTAATGTTGAAATCAGGCGCATCAATGCCGACGAAAACGTCCGGCTTGAGTTCGGTAAAACGGCGAGTTAGGTCTGCGCGGATATGCAGAAGACGGCGCAAACGACCGAGCACTTCGACAATGCCCATCACCGCCAGCTCTTCCATTTCGTACCAGGCTTCACAGCCTTCAGCTTGCATACGCGGCCCGGCAACCCCGACGAAACGAGCGTTGGGAATGCGGGCTTTCAGGGCGCGAATGAGGCCTGCACCAAGAATATCGCCGGAGGTTTCTCCGGCGACCAGGGCAATCGTTAGCGGACGTTCAGCCATTAACGAATCAGACCACGCGTAGAGCGTTCGAAGAAGTCATAGAACGCTTTCACTTCAGGATGTTGCTCTGCAAGTGCAGCAATTTCCGGTTTAGCTTCTTCCAGCGTTTTACCGCTGCGGTACAACAGTTTATACGCATTGCGAATCGCAATAATCGCTTCTCTGGTGAATCCGCGGCGCTTCAACCCTTCGATGTTAACACCGTAAGGCGTGGCGTGGTTACCCTGAGCGATGACGTAAGGAGGAACATCTTGTGCAACGCCGGAACAGCCGCCTACCATCACGTGTGCACCAATGATGCAGAACTGATGGACAGCGGTCATGCCACCGACAATCACAAAGTCGTCCAGAGAGACGTGACCCGCCAGCGTTGCGTTATTGGCGAGGATGCAGCGGTTACCGACTGTGCAATCATGCGCCACGTGGGCGTTGATCATCAGCAGGTTATCGCTGCCTACCTTCGTCAATCCACCGCCCTGTACTGTGCCGCGATGAATGGTGACGCTTTCGCGGATGCGGTTGCGATCGCCAATCTCCACACGAGTCGGTTCGCCAGCGTATTTGAGATCCTGGTTAACTTCCCCGATGGAAGCAAACTGATAAATTTCATTGTCACGGCCGATGGTCGTATGACCATTCACCACCACATGAGACTTCAGTACGGTCCCTTCGCCAATCGTGACGTTAGGTCCCACAATACAAAACGGGCCAATGTGAGCATTAGCACCGATAACGGCACCGTCTTCCACAATGGCAGTAGGATGGATAAAGGCAGTTTTATCAATCACGTATCAGGCCTCCCGGCTACGCGCACACATCATCGTCGCTTCGCAAACCACTTTACCGTCAACCAGCGCCACGCCTTTGAAGCGGGTCAGGCCACGGCGAGTTTTCTCAAAGGTCACTTCCATGATCATCTGATCGCCAGGCACGACAGGACGCTTAAAGCGCGCTTCGTCGATACCCGCGAAGTAATACAGTTCGCCCGGTTCCAGTTTACCCACGCTCTTAAATGCCAGAATGCCGGTGGCCTGAGCCATGGCTTCCAGAATCAGCACGCCTGGAAAAATCGGCTTGCCCGGAAAATGTCCCTGAAAGAACGGCTCGTTTACGGAGACATTTTTAACTGCGCGCAGAAAACGACCTTCTTCAAAGTCCAGCACGCGATCGACCAGTAAGAACGGGTAACGGTGTGGCAGAAGTTCCAGAATCTCTTCAATGTGCAGAGTATGAGTGTCAGTAGTCAAAATACTCTTCCTGTCTAAATATACTGAAATGCAATAATAACACGGCCTGCCAGATTATAAGAAATCAGACAGGCCGGGAAGTTTGGCGCTTAAGGTGTGACGTTAGTCTTGTTGACTGTTTTTGCGTTCAAGCGCTTTAAGACGCTTGCTCATGTCATCAATGTTCATCACCAGCGCAGCAGTTTTACGCCATGCCTTGTTCGGCTGCAGCGGAATGCCTGAGGAATAAACGCCAGGTTCCGTGATAGGACGCATGACCATGCCCATGCCGGTCACTGTCACTTTATCGCAGATTTCCATGTGGCCATTGATAACGCTGGCGCCACCGATCATGCAATAACGGCCGATCTTCAGGCTGCCCGCCATGATCACCCCTCCGGCAACAGCAGTATTGTCACCGATGATCACGTTGTGCGCAATCTGGCACTGATTATCAATGATCACACCATTGCCGATCTGGGTGTCGTCTAGCGCCCCGCGATCGATGGTTGTACAGGCGCCGATCTCAACGCGATCGCCAATAATCACGCGACCAAGCTGTGGGATCTTCACCCAGTTCCCGCGATCGTTGGCATAGCCAAAACCGTCAGAACCAATAACCGTGCTCGACTGGATCAGGCAATTTTCGCCGATCTCAATCTCATGGTACACAGAGACATTCGCCCACAGGCGTGTGCCCGCACCAATTTTCGTGTCTTTACCCACGAAGCACCCGGCGCCAATACGCACGTTATCACCCAGCACGACGCCGGATTCGATAACGGCATTAGCACCAATTGAGACGTTTTGCCCCAGTTTTGCGGTGGCATCGACCACTGCGCTGGGGGCGATATCCTGCGCCGGTTGCGGCGTGGTATCCAGAATTTGGGCCATGCGTGCATAAGTCAGGTAGGGATTCTTCACTACCAGTGCAGCGCTTTTGGCAAACGGTAAGTCCTCTGCTGTCATCACCACAGCAGAAGCCTGGCATGCGGCCAGGTGTTCACGGTACTTAGGATTGACCATGAACGTGATATGGCCTGTTTTAGCAGATTGCATGGACGCAACAGCGGTGATGACGATATCGCCATCACCGTGTAATTCTGCATCCAACTGCTGAGCTAAATCAGCCAGTCGAATTGAAGGCATTACTTATTTAACCTGTTTCAGCACATCAGCGGTGATGTCTTTGATATCACTGCTGTTGTAAGCAACGGTATTTGCGTCAACAACCAGGTCAATGCTCTGATCGTCAGCCACTTTCTTCACTGCTGCCTGGATACGGGTAACCAGTTTGCCGCGCTCTTCGTTAGAACGACGTGCACGATCCTGCTCAAACTGCTGAGCTTTCTGAGAGAAAGCCTGGCGCTGAGTCATGATGTCTTTTTCTGCTTTGCTACGATCGCTCGCTTTCATGGTAGAACCATCGCGCTGCAGACGCTGCATTTTGCTCTGCAGATCGGATTCCTGGCTCTGCAGTTCGCTTGCACGGCCTTTAAACTCACCTTCCAGCTTCGCAGAAACACCGGTTTTCTGTGCAACCTGCTGGAACAGGCTACCCATGTTCACGATCGCAATTTTATCTGCAGCCTGTGCAGAGGTAACCATTGCCAGACCCAGACCTGCAGCTAATAACCACTTTTTCACAATAAAACTCCTTACCATCCCATGAGTGCCCGAAGGCACCGTTCTTTGCGAAGTCATGCAACCACGCGAGTGATTGTCAGATGTCATCGCTACACTGCACTAGCATTCCTTTGCACAGACCAATTACCAGGTTTTACCAATGTTAAACTGGAACTGCTCCGCTTTGTCTCCATCGTACTTTTTAAACGGCTGGGCGTAGGAGAAGACCAACGGCCCCAATGGTGACATCCATTGTAATGCGATACCTGCAGACATACGAATGTTACTCGGATCGCCATAATCCGGTACGCCTGTGGCTTTCATTGCTGGCGTGTTTTCCCAGTTGGTATCCCAAACGGTACCCGCATCCCAGAAGACGGAAGTACGTACTGAGTTAGCATATTTGTCGCTGATAAACGGCGTTGGCACGATAAGCTCAGCGCTCACCACCGCCATGGCGTTACCGCCCACGGCATCATCAGACTTACAGTAACCCGTGCTGGTGGTTCCACAGTTGTCCTGGTTCGGGCCAAGGTAAACCGCCTTCGGACCGATGTTGTTGGACTGGAAGCCACGCACGGTGCTTGAACCACCGGCATAGAAGTTTTCATAGAACGGCAGTTCTTTGCCGCCTAAACCATCACCGTAGCCCCAACGAGTACGACCCAACAGCACCCACTTATGATCGTTATCGATCGGGAAGTAAGACGCAGTATCCAGAGTCACTTTGTAGAACTCGTTATCGGAACCCGGAATCGTCACCTTACCGTTCAGGTTGACGCGCGAACCGTCCGTCGGGAAGAAACCGCGGTCCAGTTTGTTGTACGTCCAACCGTAGTTGAAGGTGAAGTCATCTGCCGAGAAGCCGTCTTTACTGTCGCCCTGACCCAGAGAGTCAAGATAACGGTCCATCGCGACCTGCGGCTGCATGTTGGACAGGTCGTTGTGAACGTATCCTAAACCAGCACGCAAGGTGTTGTATTCGTTGATTGGGAAGCCCAGCGTCCCGTCGACACCGTAACTCTTGTTGGTGTACGAGGAGAGGTCTGCATCATCCGCTTTAAAGTCATTGTAGAAGATACGCCCACCGAGACTCACACCATCCACCGTAAAGTACGGGTTGGTCACAGAAAACTCGGAGTAGGTTTGATAATCGTTCTTCGTCCCGTTGATGCCCACAGAGTAACCGGTACCGAGCCAGTTATCCTGCTGCACGCCAACCTGGAAGCTGATGCCACTTTCAGTACCGTAACCGATACCGAAGTTGAAGCTACCGGTATTACGCTCTTTCACCTTGTAGACCACATCAACCTGATCCGGGCTGCCCGGTACACGCTGGGTGTCGACATCGACGGTTTCAAAGTAGCCAAGACGGTTCAGACGATCTTTACCGGAATCGACCAGATCGCTCCCCAGCCACGCGCCTTCCATCTGACGCATTTCGCGACGCAGAACGGCATCTTTGGAGGTGTCGTTGCCTTCGAAGCGAATTTTACGTACGTAGTAACGGTTACCCGCATCGACGCTAACGTGCAGCTTAACGGTCTTATCAGCATCATTGATTTCAGGCTGAGACTGTACGCGCGGATAGGCGTAACCATAACGGCCAAGAAGTTTCTTGATGTTATCTTCCATCTTGGTCACTTTGGCACCGTTGTAGAGCTCACCTGGCTCAACTTTGGTCAGGCTCTCAATCTCTGCAGAGTGCCCTGCCAGGTTCCCGCTCACTTCAACGCCCTGCAGCTTGTACTGATCGCCTTCAGTGATGTTGATGGTGATATAGATGCCTTTCTTGTCCGGCGTCAGGCTGACCTGCGTGGAGTCGATATTGAAACGGGCATAACCGCGATCCAGGTAGTAACTACGCAGGGTTTCAAGGTCACCCGCCAGTTTCTGTTTCTGGTATTTACGATCGCCCACCACGTTCCACCACGGTACTTCATCACGCAGCTGGAAGGTGGAGATCAGCTCATCGGTGCTGAAAGCATGGTTACCGACGATGTTGATCTGTTGAATTTTTGCGGAAACGCCTTCCTGGAAGACCAGTTTCAGGTCAACGCGGTTACGCGGCAGCGGAGTCACGACAGCTTTGACGCTGGCGCTGTACTTACCGACGCTGTAGTAGAAGTCTTCCAGACCTTTCTCGATATCACCGAGAGTGGTGCGGTCGAGGGATTCACCCACGCGAACGCCAGAGGCTTCGAGGTTCTGCTTGAGCATGTCATCTTTCACCGATTTGTTACCGGAGAAAGTGATGCTGGCAATCGTTGGACGCTCTTTGACCTGCACCAACAACGTATCGCCATCACGCAGAACACGCACATCCTCGAAGTTGCCGGTGGCAAACAGGGCGCGAATGGTATTACTGATGTCTTCATCAGTGACCGTATCGCCTGGGCGCACTGGCATGCTGAGGAGGGCCGCACCAACAGCGACTCGCTGCAAGCCTTCGAAATGAATGTCCTTCACTACGAATCCGTCAGCACCGTATACGGTCGCGCTGCCGAAAAGCAGCGACGCTATGAGCAACTTTTTCATCGCCATCGTTATTATGCGTTCTTCCTAACACTCTCTCTACAACCGAGAGAAATCATTGAAAAGTGCAAGCCCCATTAACAGCACCAGCAATATTGAGCCAATGCGATAACTAAAGTCTTGAACTCGCTCGGATACCGGCCCGCCCTTCAGCTTTTCAATCGCCAGGAAGAGCAGATGACCCCCGTCTAGCACGGGAAGCGGGAACAGGTTGATGATGCCCAGATTCACACTGATGAGCGCAAGGAACATCAGATAGTAAATCAACCCAAACTCCGCTGACATCCCAGCCCCCTGAGCAATCGAAATTGGCCCACTGAGGTTGTTCAGTTTTACGTCACCGGTTATCAATTTCCCCAGCATCTGAACCGTTAACTTCATCAACTGCCACGTTTTATCTGTGGCCTGAATGATGGCAGCAAACGGCCCGTACTGGCGCACTGTCTTGTACTCATCGGGCAGCGGGATAATTTTTGGTACTACACCCGCAAACCCTTCAGCTTTCCCTTTACCGGGTTTTGTATCTGGTATCAGCGTTAAAGACAAGGGGCTACCTTGTCTGTCAATCTCGAGCCGCAATGGCTTACCGGGATTGTCTCGCACCAGTGTGACAAATGTCATCCACTGTGTCAGCGGCTGACCATCGACTTTAACGATCCTGTCGCCCTGTTGCAAACCTGCTTTATGTGCAGCAGAGTCTGCCTGCACTTCTGCCATCACCGGTTCAATCTGAGCACCCCGTGGACGCATCCCCAGTGAAGCGACAGGATCTTCTTTGTCTGGCTCAAATGCCCAATGGCGCAGATTCAGAATTTTATCCTGACGCTGCTGGCTTCCGAAAGGGGCGACAGTGAGAGTGGTTTGATCATCACCAATTTTGGTGACCAGCGCCAAACGCACAGCATCCCAATCAGGCGTTTCGATACCGTCTACGGCTTTAAGTTCCGTGCCTGGTGCAATTTGTGCTGCCGCCGCAATCGAATTGGGCGTTATTTCACCAATTACGGGCCGAACGCCCGGGACGCCGATGATAAACACCAGCCAATAGGCAAAAATCGCAAAAAGGAAGTTCGCAACCGGACCGGCAGCAATGATCGCCGCGCGCTGGCCCACGGTTTTGTTATTGAAAGCGTAGTGACGCATCTCCGGCGCAACCGGGTCGACGCGTTCATCCAGCATTTTGACGTAACCGCCGAGAGGAATAAGGGCGATGACATATTCGGTGCCGCGTTTATCCACGCGGCTCCAGAGCGTCTTTCCAAATCCAATTGAAAAACGCTCAACGCGGACGCCGCAGCGGCGAGCAACCCAGAAATGACCAAATTCATGCACGGTGATTAACACACCCAGTGCAACAATGAATGCCGCCAGATTCCAGAGAATGCTCAGCATAAACCCTTCCGTCAGAGAGTCCTGAAGACTAAAAGTAACAGGCAGGCAAAGACCGGTACCGCCGCCGTCAGGCTATCGATGCGATCCAAAATGCCGCCGTGGCCAGGAATTAAATTCCCGCTATCCTTGATGCCGGCTTCACGCTTAAACATGCTTTCGGTTAAATCACCCAGCACAGACGCCAACGCAGCGACCAGCGAGCAAACCAGCAATGTTAACGGTGCGACATCCAGGTTAGCCCACAGGCCATAAACCCCAGAAATCACAGCTGCTGTCAGTAACCCGCCGAAAAAGCCTTGCCAGGTTTTGCCCGGAGAAACCTTCGGTGCCAGTTTATGCTTACCGAACAGTTTACCGAACATATAAGCGCCGGAGTCTGCTCCCCACACCAAAATCATGATGTAGAGCAGCCAGATTGCGCCACTGTAGTGATTATCGTCATAGTGCCACGCGCGCAGTGCCAGCATGCCCCAGAAAAAAGGAATGATGGTCAGCAGGCCAAACACCAGACGCAGTGTTTTTGAGTTGCGCCACAAAGAGGCGGACCCAGGATAAAACAGAACCAGCAGCAAGGCGGCAATCCACCAGGCCAAAGAAGCCCAAAGTGAGCCTTCAACCAGCGGCTGATGCACATTGTGGTGATATTCAGGAAGCCAAAAGAGCATCGCGGCGAGAATCAAACCGCAAAGCACCGCCAGCCATACCCGCTGTGAGCGGGATTTAAAACCGCTTAGTTGACCCCATTCCCAGGCGGCCAGCATGCACACCACCAGGGTGACAATGGCAAAGCCTACCGGCGGCAATAAAAACAGTGCCGCAATCACAACGGGAATTAAAACAAAAGCAGAAATCAGGCGATACTTCAGCAAGAGCTACCCCCATCAGGCTTTGTCGCCACCAGGCTCGGTGCCGCCGAAACGACGCTCTCGATTGGCAAAGGCATGCAGCGCACCTTCAAAGTCTTGTTCATCGAAATCGGGCCAAAGAACATCCGTAAAGTAAAGTTCGGCATAGGCTATTTGCCACAGCAGAAAGTTACTGATGCGATGCTCTCCCCCTGTCCTAATAACCAAATCTACGGGAGCCAGCTCGTGCATGCAGATTTGCTGACTCAGCAGCTCTTCTGTGATGTCTTCAGGACGAAGTTGCCCTTCCTGAACCTGTGCAGCCAGATGCTGAACTCCCTGAATGATATCCCAGCGCCCGCCGTAATTCGCGGCGATATTCAGCGTCAGCCCGGTATTATTTTGGGTCAGCGCTTCCGCCTTGCGAATACGTTCTTGTAAGCGGGCATTAAACCGGCCGGTATCACCAATAATACGTAAGCGCACGTTGTGTCTGTGCAGACTTTTCACTTCGCTGTCGAGCGCCCAGACAAACAGTTCCATCAGCGCACTGACTTCCTGCTCTGGCCGATTCCAGTTTTCACTGCTGAAGGCGTAAAGCGTTAACGCTTCAATCCCGTTATTTGCCGCAAAAGAGACGGCACGACGCACCGATTTCGCCCCGGCTTTATGACCGAAGGCTCGGATCTTGCCTTGTCTCTTCGCCCAGCGACCGTTGCCGTCCATGATAATGGCTACATGATGACAGCCGTGGGCGGGCAGATTTTCGCTGATTGATTGATTAGCAGACAACATAACGCGTTATTAGTCCATGCAAAGGAATTAGCAGTACCGGAATACAGACGCTTAGCGCAAAAAAGCCGTGCTAAACCACGGCTCAACCGATAACGCTTTGTCGTTACAGCGTATACGGTGGCGCAGACTATAACACTGAAGCCCAGCGCTAACAAATGTAGCCGCACCCGATGGGCGGATAATCATCAGCTTGCGAGACGCGTCACCTGCTGGCTTGCCACATTTCTGGCCTGCAAATCGACCTCCAGGACGTCGTCCACGCTCTGCGGCTCACGTAGCGTTAAGCCATCAAGCACTGCCCGGTTAACGACGGCGATATCCGTGAAACGGATACGGGATGCCAGAAATGCTTCAACGCTAACTTCATTCGCTGCGTTTAACGCCGTGGTCGCCGCCTGGCCATGATCAGAGGCATCCATCGCCAGCTTCAGGCAGGGATAACGCTCATAATCTGGCTGCGCAAAGGAAAGATCGCTCAACGCCCAAAAGTCGAGAGGCTTCACGCCTGATTCGACGCGATTTGGCCACGCCATGGTATGCGCAATGGGCGTACGCATATCGGGTTCACCCAGTTGCGCCAGCACGCTACCGTCCAGATAACGCACCATTGAGTGGATAACCGACTGCGGATGAATGATCACTTCCATTTGCTGCACCGAGGCATTAAACAGCCAGCGCGCTTCAATGTATTCCAGACCTTTGTTCATCATGGTGGCGGAGTCGACAGAGATTTTACGTCCCATCGACCAGTTCGGATGACGACAGGCCTGATCCGGCGTCATATCACGCAGTTCAGACAGTGGCGTTTCTCTAAACGGGCCACCAGACCCGGTAAGCAGAATCGACGAAACGCCATTCTGCCCAAGGTCAGCGTAACCCAGCTGATGTTGGATTGTTTCCGGTAAACTCTGAAAAATCGCATTATGTTCGCTGTCGACCGGTAACAGCCGCGCCCCGCTCTCTTTCACCGCATCCATAAAGAGACGTCCGCAGGTGACGAGAGACTCTTTATTGGCCAGCAAAATTGTTTTTCCAGCGCGGATAGCCGCCAGCGTTGGCATCAGCCCAGCTGCGCCAACAATCGCCGCCATCACCTGATCGACATCATCAAGCGCGGCGACGTCACAGGCTGCCTGCTGTCCACTCAGCACTTCCGTCTGGCTTCCGTGCTGGCGTAACGCCACAACCAGGGCCGCCGCGCTTTGCGCATCGTCCATCACCGCATACTGCGGAGTGAACTCCAGGCACTGCTCGACCATGCGTTCCACATTTTTACCCGCCACCAGCGCAGTGACAGAAAAAAGATCGCGATTATGGCGCACCACGTCCAGCGTGCTGCAGCCGATAGAGCCCGTCGAGCCCAGAACGGTTAAATGCTTCATGAAAAATCCGAAAGAGAATGTCTGGAAAGCAAAACGCCGCCAGCAAAACCGAAGGTTTCCTGAACGGCGTTCATCAGATAACGTCAGAAATCAGAACTGCATCAGTTCCGCTTCTTTGTCTGCCAGCGCCGCGTCCACTTTCTTGATGGCCGCATCGGTCAGCTTCTGTACGTCGTCCTGAGAACGACGATCGTCATCTTCACTGATTTCTTTCTCTTTCAGCAGCGCTTTCACTTTATCGTTGGCGTCACGACGAACGTTACGCACAGCAACACGCGCCTGCTCCGCTTCACCACGCACGATCTTGGTCAGATCTTTACGACGTTCTTCGGTCAGCGCTGGCAGTGGAACACGGATATCCGCGCCCGCTGAACTTGGGTTCAGACCCAGATCAGAGGCCATGATCGCTTTCTCAACAGCCGGGCTCATAGAGCGATCGAACACGTTGATTTTCAGGGTGCGAGAATCTTCGACAGTCACGCTTGCCAGCTGACGCAGCGGAGTTGGCGTGCCGTAGTACTCGACAATGATGCCGTCCAGCAGGCTTGGAGAAGCGCGACCAGTACGGATTTTGCTGATCTGGGTTTTGAATGACTCAACGCACTTGTCCATGCGTACTTCAGCATCTTTTCTGATATCGTTAATCACGTTACGAATCCTTGAAATCTTGTCTCAGGCTGACCATACAGCACGCCCGCCAGGTTGCGAGTGTGCTAAGTATAGCCCGTATAATTCTTGCCGCCGAAAGGGCAGCGAGGTAAGCATCGCAATAATAAAGCGGAATCTTACCCTTATTTATACACAAAATCATTCACGTTGGATCAAGGCGGCAACTGAGCGAATCCCCAGGAGCTTACTTGAGTAAGTGACTGGGGTTCGGGAAGGCAGCCAACGCAGAGGCAGCGTGAAGGATGAAGTGTAAATTCACGGAAATTATTCCGTAATCAGGGTGCCTTCTTTCTCACCCATCACCACACGGCGCAGCGCACCCGCTTTGTTCATATTGAACACGCGAATCGGCAGTTTGTGGTCACGAGCCAGTGTAAACGCAGCCAAATCCATCACTTTCAGCTCTTTATCGAGCACTTCTGCATAGGTCAGTTGATCGTACATGGTGGCAGAAGGATCTTTCGCTGGATCGGCAGTAAACACGCCATCCACCTTGGTCGCTTTCAGCACCACGTCGGCTTCAATTTCAATACCGCGCAGGCAAGCTGCAGAATCGGTCGTGAAGAAAGGATTGCCGGTACCTGCAGAAAGGATAACCACGCGGTTATTACGCAGCAGGCTGATAGCTTCTGCCCAGCTGTAGTTATCGCACACGCCATTCAGGGGAATAGCGGACATCAGGCGGGCGTTCACATAGGCGCGGTGGAGCGCATCGCGCATCGCCAGGCCGTTCATGACGGTTGCCAGCATGCCCATGTGGTCGCCCACAACGCGGTTCATACCCGCTTTTGCCAGACCCGCACCACGGAAAAGGTTACCACCACCAATCACCACGCCAACCTGGATACCCAGTTCGACCAGTTCTTTAATTTCCTGCGCCATACGATCGAGAATGCTGGCATCGATACCGAAGCCTTCAGTTCCCTGCAGGGCTTCGCCACTCAGTTTCAGCAGAATACGTTTGTAGACGGGTTTTGCATTGGTAGCCATATTTCTTTCCTGGGACTGTCAACGTTTGAGATGGGTTATTTCCAGCGATTATGCCATCGCTAACCAGTGCAAGCCTATCGGAGCTTGACTGATTTTCACAAGATGGGAGCAAAAAGAAGCCGCCCTCAGGCGGCTCCTTTTTCATCATTAAGACTGCTTGGACATGGCAGCAACTTCTGCTGCGAAGTCAGTCTCAACTTTCTCGATGCCTTCGCCCACTTCGAAGCGGATGAAGTTAGTTACGGTCGCGTTGTTCTCTTTCAGGAACTGACCCACAGTTTTGCTTGGTTCCATCACGAAAGGCTGGCCGGTCAGAGAAACTTCGCCGGTGAATTTCTTCATACGGCCTTCAACCATTTTCTCTGCGATTTCTTTTGGCTTACCAGACTGCATCGCGATGTCCAGCTGAACCTGGTATTCTTTCTCTACCACTTCAGCAGACACGTCTTCTGGGTTAACGAATTCTGGCTTGCTCGCTGCAATGTGCATGGCAACCTGCTTAACCAGTTCTTCGTTCGCGCCAGTTGCCGCAACCAGAACGCCGATACGCGCACCGTGCAGGTAGCTACCCAGAACGTCGCCTTCCAGGGAAGCAACACGACGGATGTTGATGTTCTCACCGATTTTAGCAACCAGGGCAACACGCTCTTCTTCGAACTGTGCTTTCAGAACTTCAACATCAGTGATTTTGCCTGCGACTGCTGCATCCAGAACTTTGTTAGCAAAGGCCTGGAAACCGCCGTCTTTAGCAACGAAGTCAGTCTGGCAGTTAACTTCCAGAATGATACCGTAGTTGCCTTCGATCTTAGTGATGATCACGCCGTCAGCAGCAACGTTGCCTGCTTTCTTAGCGGCTTTGATCGCACCAGATTTACGCATGTTTTCGATTGCCAGCTCGATGTCGCCGTTAGCTTCAGTCAGGGCTTTTTTGCAATCCATCATGCCTGCGCCAGTACGTTCACGCAGCTCTTTTACCAGGGAAGCGGTAATTTCGGCCATTCTAAAATCCTCGGAAATGTGAACCGCCCGGCAGAGGGCCAAACGGTTATAAAAGTGAAAAAGGGGCCGCTAAGAGGGCCCCTATCCATACTCGGTACTAATAAGGGCTTAAACCTTATTATTCAGCTTCTACGAAGCTTTCTTCCGCCTGAGAAGCCAGATCCTGAGAACGGCCTTCACGAACGGTCTGAGCAACGGCATTCAGGTACAGGGTCACAGCACGGATTGCATCGTCGTTACCAGGGATAACGAAGTCAACACCATCTGGATCAGAGTTGGTATCAACGATAGAGAATACTGGGATACCCAGGTTGTTCGCTTCTTTGATAGCAATGTGCTCGTGGTCAGCATCGATAACGAACAGTGCGTCCGGCAGGCCGCCCATGTCTTTGATACCGCCCAGGCTGTTTTCCAGTTTCTCAAGCTCACGAGTACGCATCAGCGCTTCTTTCTTGGTCAGCTTGTCGAAGGTGCCGTCCTGAGACTGAGTTTCCAGGTCTTTCAGACGTTTGATGGACTGACGAACGGTTTTCCAGTTAGTCAGCATACCGCCCAACCAGCGATGGTTCACGAAGAACTGGTCGCAGTTCAGAGCAGCGTCTTTTACCGCTTCGCTTGCAGCGCGCTTGGTACCAACGAAAAGGATTTTACCTTTGCGAGAAGAGATCTTGTTCAGTTCAGCCAGAGCTTCGTTGAACATTGGTACAGTTTTCTCAAGGTTGATGATGTGAACTTTGTTACGCGCGCCGAAGATGAATGGCTTCATTTTCGGGTTCCAGTAACGGGTCTGGTGACCAAAGTGAACACCGGCCTTGAGCATATCGCGCATGGAAACAGTTGCCATGTTTAAAACCTCTATATAAAAGTTGGGGTTATGCCTCCACGTATCCCATACAACCGACCCCGAAGGGCACCCCGGCATATGTGCCGATACGTGTGTGTTATTTACACAAAGTGAGATTTGTCGCTGCCAGTTCCGACTTGCAACACAAAACGGAAATGGAAGTTCGGCGCGCTTTATACCATAAAACGCAGAGAGAAACCAACAGTTGTTGGCGCTGAGTGCTGTTAATGATTCTCAATTTGGCAGTCGATAGCAGCGGCTGTTACCATTGTCAGCACTTAACACCAGTATTGCCGAAAAAATCGGCCCCGATGGACAGAATTCATGGCGATCTCTATTAAAACCCCTGAAGAAATTGAAAAAATGCGCGTCGCTGGCCGTCTGGCCGCCGAAGTGCTTGAAATGATTGAAGAGCACGTCAAGCCTGGCGTCAGCACTGGCGAGCTTGACCGTATCTGTAACGAGTATATCGTCAACAAGCAGCAAGCCGTTTCGGCTTGCCTGGGCTATCACGGTTTCCCAAAATCCGTCTGTATCTCTATTAACGAAGTGGTCTGCCACGGGATCCCGGATGACGAAAAACTGCTGAAAGAAGGCGATATCGTCAACATCGACGTGACCGTGATTAAAGATGAATACCACGGCGACACCTCGAAGATGTTTATCGTTGGCAAACCGACAATTTTGGGCGAGCGTCTGTGCCGCGTGACTCAGGAAAGCCTGTATCTGGCGTTGCGTATGGTCAAACCTGGCATTCGTCTGCGTACCCTTGGTGCGGCGATTCAGAAATTCGCAGAAGCTGAAGGTTTTTCTGTGGTACGTGAATATTGTGGTCACGGCATTGGCCGTGTGTTCCATGAAGAGCCGCAGGTTCTGCACTATGATGCCGATGACGGCGGCGTGGTGCTGCAAGCCGGGATGACGTTCACCATCGAGCCGATGGTCAACTCTGGTGACTACCGCATCCGTACCATGAAAGACGGCTGGACGGTGAAAACCAAAGACAGAAGCTTGTCTGCGCAGTATGAGCATACTATTGTGGTGACAGATAACGGCTGCGAAATTCTGACGCTAAGAAAGGATGACACCATCCCGGCGATAATCTCGCACAACGAATGACTTCATGCCCGGTGGCGCTATGCTGACCGGGCCTACGGTTCCATCCTGTAGGCCCGTGCAAACGCAGTGCCGCCGGGCGATTATCGCAGGATGCATTCAGTCATCACCTATAGCCGGCGCAAGCCGGCTTTTTGTTGATGGGTAATCGTTTTTTCTTATGGGTGGCGCGATGAGCAATTCCTTACCTGACACAGCCTTACCTGTTCTGCCAAATCAGCCGGCTTATCCGGTGAGTTGGGAAGCCTCAGAGCTGAACTGCGCCAGCATCAAAGCGCATCTCGACAAGTTTCAGCAGTGGCTGGGCGAAGCCTTTGACAGCGGTGTTTCAGCAGAAGACCTGATGACCGCCCGTACGGAATTTATCGATCAGATGCTTCAACGTCTGTGGCTGCACTACGGTTTTGGCGACGTCGAAGACGCAGCGCTGGTTGCGGTTGGCGGCTACGGTCGCGGCGAATTGCATCCTCTGTCTGACATCGACCTGTTGATCCTGAGTCGCAAAAAACTGCCCGACGAACTGGCACAGAAAATCGGCGAGTTACTCACGCTGCTGTGGGACGTCAAACTCGAAGTTGGTCATAGCGTGCGCACGCTGGAAGAGTGTCTTCTCGAAGGCCTTTCAGATTTAACCGTCGCCACGAACCTGATCGAATCGCGCCTGCTGATTGGCGACGTTGCCCTGTTCCTCGAATTGCAGAAACATATCTTCAGTGAGGGTTTCTGGCCCTCAGAAAAATTCTTCGCCGCCAAGGTAGAAGAGCAAAACGAACGCCACCAGCGCTATCACGGCACCAGCTATAACCTCGAACCGGATATTAAAAGCAGCCCTGGAGGATTGCGCGACATCCACACCCTGCAATGGGTCGCTCGTCGTCATTTCGGTGCCACCTCGCTGGATGAAATGGTGGGCTTTGGCTTCTTGACCGAAGCAGAACGCAACGAGCTGAACGAATGTCTGCACCTGCTGTGGCGCATCCGCTTTGCGCTGCATCTGGAAATTAACCGCTACGACAACCGCCTGCTGTTCGACCGTCAGCTCAATGTGGCCCAGCGCCTGAACTACAGCGGCGAAGGCAATGAGCCGGTTGAGCAGATGATGAAGGATTTTTACCGCGTCACGCGTCGGGTGGGCGAGCTAAACCAGATGCTGTTGCAGCTGTTTGATGAAGCTATTCTGGCGCTGACAGAAGATGAAAAACCGCGACCCATTGACGACGATTTCCAGCTTCGTGGCACGCTCATCGACCTGCGAGACGACTCGCTGTTTATGCGCGAACCGCAGGCGATTCTGCGCATGTTCCACATCATGGTGCGTAACAGCAGTATTACGGGCATTTACTCCACCACGCTGCGCCATTTGCGCCATGCACGTCGCCATCTCAGCCAACCGCTTTGCTACATTCCTGAAGCGAGAGAACTGTTTCTGAGCATGTTACGCCATCAGGGCGCAGTCAGTCGCGGCTTGCTCCCCATGCATCGCCACAGCGTGCTGTGGGCCTATATGCCGCAGTGGTCGCATATCGTCGGCCAGATGCAATTCGACTTGTTCCACGCTTATACCGTGGATGAGCACACCATTCGGGTGCTGCTGAAGCTTGAAAGTTTCGCCAAAGAAGAGACGCGCTCGCGCCATCCTTTGTGTGTCGAACTGTGGCCACGGCTGAATCATCCTGAACTGATTCTGATTGCCGCCCTGTTCCACGATATCGCCAAAGGCCGTGGTGGCGACCACTCCATTCTTGGCGCGCAGGACATCCTGAAATTCGCCGAACTGCACGGTCTGAATTCCCGTGAAACGCAGCTGGTTGCCTGGCTGGTGCGCCACCATCTGTTGATGTCCGTAACGGCACAGCGGCGCGATATCCAGGACCCGGAAGTCATCAAACAGTTCGCCGAAGAAGTGCAAACGGAAAACCGCCTGCGCTATTTGGTGTGTCTGACCGTCGCCGATATCTGCGCGACCAACGAAACGTTGTGGAACAGCTGGAAGCAAAGCCTGTTGCGTGAGCTTTATTTCGCCACTGAAAAACAGCTGCGCCGTGGCATGCAAAGCACACCAGATATGCGCGAGCGTGTCCGTCACCATCAGCTTCAGGCGCTGGCGCTGCTGCGGATGGACAATATCGACGAAGAAGCGCTGCATCAGATTTGGGCGCGCTGCCGGGCAAACTACTTCGTACGCCACACGCCAAATCAGCTGGCGTGGCATGCCCGTCATCTTCTGAAGCACGACCTGAAGAAGCCGATGATCCTGCTCAGCCCGCAGGCTACACGTGGCGGCACGGAAATTTTCATCTGGAGCCCGGACCGTCCTTACCTGTTCGCGGCCGTCTGTGCGGAGCTCGACAGGCGCAACCTCAGCGTTCATGACGCGCAAATCTTCACCACGCGAGACGGCATGGCGATGGACACCTTTATTGTGCTGGAGCCAGACGGCAGCCCGCTGTCCAACGACAGACACGAAGCCATTCGTCAGGGGCTTGAGCAGGCAATTTCTCAGCGTTCATGGCAGCCCCC
This sequence comes from Scandinavium sp. NPDC088450, assembly GCF_044900545.1. Taxonomy (NCBI): domain Bacteria; kingdom Pseudomonadati; phylum Pseudomonadota; class Gammaproteobacteria; order Enterobacterales; family Enterobacteriaceae; genus Scandinavium; species Scandinavium sp. NPDC088450. The sequence continues at coordinate 36,213 of NZ_JBJDNI010000030.1, forward strand.
TGCCCCACGTCGTCAGCCAGCAAAACTTCGTCACTTTACTGTCGATACCGAAGTGAATTTCCTGCCGACGCACACGGACAGAAAATCCTTCCTCGAACTGATTGCGCTCGATCAGCCAGGACTTTTAGCTCGGGTAGGCCAGGTGTTCGCTGACCTCGGTATTTCGCTCCACGGGGCGAGAATTACGACAATTGGTGAACGAGTAGAAGATTTATTTATAATCGCGACAGCCGACCGGCGTGCGCTTAATAATGAGCTGCAGCTGGAAGTGCAACAGCGGTTGACAGCGGCCCTCAATCCAAACGATAAAGGGTAGTGTGTTTTTTTTAATGGAAAGAGTTTAACAATGCAGCAGTTACAGAACGTTATTGAGACCGCTTTTGAGCGCCGCGCCGACATCACTCCGGCGAATGTGGATACCGTGACCCGTGAAGCGGTAAATCAGGTTATTGCCCTGCTGGATTCCGGCGCTCTGCGCGTTGCAGAGAAGATTGACGGCCAGTGGGTGACTCATCAGTGGCTGAAGAAAGCGGTACTGCTCTCTTTCCGTATCAACGATAACCAGGTTATCGACGGCGCGGAAAGCCGCTACTTCGATAAAGTGCCGATGAAATTCGCCGACTACGACGAAGCTCGCTTCCAGAAAGAAGGCTTCCGTGTCGTCCCTCCAGCCGCGGTTCGTCAGGGTGCGTATATCGCCCGTAACACCGTTCTGATGCCCTCTTATGTGAACATTGGTGCCTACGTAGACGAAGGCTCAATGGTGGATACCTGGGCGACCGTAGGGTCCTGCGCGCAGATTGGTAAAAACGTTCACCTCTCCGGTGGCGTGGGCATCGGCGGCGTACTTGAGCCACTGCAGGCTAACCCAACCATCATCGAAGATAACTGCTTCATTGGCGCGCGTTCCGAAGTGGTGGAAGGCGTTATCGTTGAAGAAGGTTCCGTTATCTCCATGGGCGTATACATCGGCCAGAGCACCAAAATCTACGATCGTGAAACCGGCGAAGTGTTCTACGGTCGCGTCCCTGCGGGTTCCGTGGTTGTTTCCGGCAACCTGCCGTCCAAAGACGGTAAATACAGCCTGTACTGTGCGGTTATCGTTAAGAAAGTGGACGCCAAAACCCGCGGTAAAGTGGGCATCAACGAACTGCTCCGCACCATCGATTAATCAGCTATAACGAAAAGCGGGGGCCACCCCGCTTTTTTTATCTCTGCCGCTGGCGAAAATAGATTTTTTCGTTAATTATTCAAAGGTTATGTTTAATCCAAGGATACCGCTATGTACGACAATCTGAAAAGTTTGGGCATTACCAATCCTGATGAAATCGATCGTTACAGCCTCCGGCAGGAAGCCAACAACGATATCCTGAAAATCTATTTTCATAAGGATAAGGGCGAGTTTTTCGCGAAGAGCGTGAAGTTTAAATACCCGCGCCAGCGTAAAACCGTGGTGGCCGACGGTGTGGGCCAGGGCTACAAAGAAGTGCAGGAAATCAGCCCTAATCTGCGCTACGTGATCGACGAACTGGATCAACTGTGCAAACGCGACCGTACCGAGGTGGATCTGAAGCGCAAGATCCTCGACGATCTGCGTCATCTGGAAAGCGTGGTCGCCAACAAGATCAGCGAGATTGAATCCGATCTGGAAAAACTGACCCGCAATAAATAACGCGCAGTCAGTTCAGCTATGTCGAGGCCGGGTCATACCCGGCTTTTTTACGTCCCAAGGCGGCTATACTCCACCTGGCCTACGTCGCACATCGAATTTGTAGGCCTGGCAAGCGGAGCGCCGCCGGGCAATAAAGCATAAAAAAGCCCCTCTCTACAGGAGAAGGGCTTGTTATCAAAAACTAATGATTACTGCATCAGCAGATAGATAGTGCTGTCGCCACGCTGAATGTTCAGCGCCAGAACAGACGGTTTGCTGTCGAGGATTTTGCGTAAATCCGCAATGTTCTTCACGGGCTGCTGGTTAGCACCGATGATCACATCGCCTTTCTTCAGGCCGATTTGAGCCGCAGGTGAGCCGCCTTTCACGCCATTCACCACGACCCCTTTATCGGCGCCTTTGTTGCTCATTTCAGCGCCATCAATACCGTTGAAGATGGTATTGGAATCGACCTGAGTCTGGCTGCTTTGCTGCAGTTCCAGCGTCACGTTCACCGGTTTGCCATCACGTACCAGACCCAGCTCTACTTTGCTGCCAACTGGCATGGTGCCAACCTGAGCACGCAGTGCGGAGAAGCTGCTGATTGGCTTACCGTTCAGAGACGTAATCACATCCCCTGCTTTGATACCGGCTTTAGCCGCAGAAGAGTTTGGCATCACCTGGCTTACGAAGGCGCCACGCTGCGCGTCGACTTTCATCGCTTTCGCCAGATCAGAGCTCAGCTCGGTGCCCATGATACCCAGCTCACCGCGTTTCACCTGGCCGTATTTCACCATCTGCTCGGTCAGGCTTTTCACCATGTTGCTCGGGATAGCGAAGCCGATACCGATGTTACCGCCGTCTGGTGCGAGGATCGCGGTGTTAATCCCGATCAGCTCACCGTTGAGGTTCACCAGCGCACCACCCGAGTTACCACGGTTGATGGCGGCATCCGTCTGGATGAAGTTTTCATAGTTTTCCACGTTCAGGCCGCTACGGCCGAGCGCAGAAACGATACCGGAAGTCACGGTTTCACCCAGACCAAACGGGTTACCGATAGCGACCGTATAGTCACCCACGCGCAGTGCGTCAGAGTCCGCAATCTTAATCGCAGTCAGGTTTTTCGGGTCCTGAATCTGAATCAGCGCAATATCAGAACGTGGATCTTTGCCCACCACTTTCGCGTCAAACTTACGTCCGTCGCTCAGGGAAACTTTAATGGTGCTGGCGTTGTCGACCACGTGGTTGTTGGTTACCACATAGCCTTTGGCTGCATCAATGATCACGCCGGAACCCAGCGCCATGAATTTTTCCTGCTGGCTGCCGCCGCCGTTACCGCCAGGAGCACCCTGCCCGCCCTGACAGAACGGTGAGTTCTGGAACGGGGAACCGTCCTGGCAGAATGGCGAGTTGTCGCCAAAGAACTGCTGGAAGTTACGGCCCATTCTTGGGGTATTCACGGTGGTGCTCCCTTCCACGTTGATGCTCACAACGGAAGGCATCACTTTTTCCAGCATCGGCGCCAGGCTTGGCATCTGCTGGGCAGTGTTTGCTGAGGAGGCCGTTTCAGCAGCGCTTGCTGATAATGGGGAAAGGGCCAGACTTAAACTCAGAGCCAGGGCACTCATTGCTAACGTGGTTTTTTTCATGTCTCGTCATCTCAATATGTCAGATAGTGCAAAAATTGCTGTGTACGTGACTGTCAGAGTCGATTTATAGCGCGAAGTTCCGGATTCAAGTTTCTGGAAAAAGTAAAAAATTATTGTCCGTCTTTACAAAACTTTCGCCTTATTCCACCGCCATCAGCCGACGGTATTCGTCCCAGGCATAGAGATCGGTCATCCCACTGATATAGTCCTGAATCAGGCGACACCGATAATAATACTCCATCAACGGATACTCTGCGGCGTCGCGCGGAATTTTATTGATGGCTTCAACATAGGCCAGCCGGTGACGCGTTGAAAGCTTATGGAACAGACGACTTTCAATCGGCAAATGGCGCAGACGTTCTTTATCTACCAGTTCGTTAAAATCACTTAATGATAATTTAAGCAGAGGTTGGTAAATCTCCAGCAAGCCACTGATAACGCGATAACCTTGTAATTCAAGCTGCTCCACGTCCGGATGGCTGAATACCTCTTTCATCGCCACGCTCTTATATAACTCAAGCAGCTGGCTGTAATCGCTGTCATCTTCCAGCAACGCATGGTTAAAATCTCCCGTATATATCTGTGGGAGATTATCAATAAAGCGCTGCGCCGCGTAAGGCACCAGTTTATTCAAGGTATTCACGCGTAAATACATAAAGAACTGGTCTTCCGTACTGCGGCTCATTGAATTGGATCGAGATTTATCCCAGGCATTTTCGACCACTTGAGAAAACAATGAACCCTTTTGGTGCGTGCCCCATGCGTCGTAAAGGTGCTGATAAAGTTGCTCCACGCTGAAGATCCGTTTTTCGACCGCATCTTCGAGGTCAGCCACGCAATAAGAGATGTCATCGGCCGCTTCCATAATCCACGTCAATGGATAACGGCTATAAGGTGCCAGATCCAGTTCTTTACGTAACTTCGCAATATAGGCTTCTTCGGCGAAATAATAACCAGGCTTCTTCATTAAATAGCTGTGGCTTTCTGGCGGCGAACCGCGCCACCAGGCCGGACGGGTGTATTTCAAAATACAGCCCACCTGTGCCCAGGTCAGGTTCATGCGCATCAGCGTGTGGACCAGGCGAATACCCTGCGCATTTCCTTCAAACTGGCAGAGATCCTGACGCACACGGCGACGCAATTCATTGAGTGTATCTTCGCCATCACGCAGCTTCAGCGCGCCAACCAGGCAACGGTCTTCGCTTAGCGGTTGGCTGGCGGCATCCGCAGGCCACAACATCTTACGGAACCAGTCATTGATTGCTGCCTCACCGAAATGGCCAAACGGCGGATTGCCGATATCGTGCATCAGGCACGCCATCTCAACGATGCTTTCAAACGGCCCGGTCAGGTCTTCAAGCCCGTAAGCATCAAGCAGCTTTTGTTGCTTAAGGCGGCTCAGCACCTCTTTGGCGATGTAACGCCCGACCTGCTGAACTTCCATGGAATGGGTCAGACGCGTGCGCACCGCCGCATTGCGTTCCAGTGGGAAGACCTGAGTTTTCTGCTGTAACCGCCGAATGGCCGGAGAATTGATGATTCGCCCACGATCGCTTTCGAAAATACGCAGAATTTCATGTTCGGTCGTCGCGTTCTGCGGCGAACGGTAACGACGACGCCAGTTTATTTTGGTGCGAAAATCAATAGTTGCCATAGCCTCTCCCGGTCCGGAAATGCGTGCTCCGTGATAAACTATGCCTTTAAACCCATCACATCGCGAGTAAATCTATGAAAATCGGCATTATTGGTGCAATGGAAGAAGAAGTGACGCTGCTGCGTGACAAAATCCAGAACCGTCAGACCCTTACCGTTGGCGGGAGTGAAATCTATACCGGCCAGTTGAACGGCGCTGACGTTGCGCTGCTGAAATCAGGGATCGGTAAAGTCGCCGCGGCGATGGGTGCCGCACTGCTTCTCGAACGTTGCAAACCGGATGTCATCATCAACACAGGTTCCGCTGGTGGCCTGGCGCCAACATTGAAAGTGGGCGATATCGTGGTTTCTGATGAAGCACGCTATCACGATGCAGACGTCACCGCATTTGGCTACGAGTATGGCCAGCTTCCGGGTTGCCCGGCCGGTTTCGCCGCCGATGCAAAACTGGTAGAAGCAGCAGAAAGTTGCATTAAAGAGCTGAATCTGAATGCCGTACGCGGCCTGATTGTCAGCGGTGACGCGTTCATCAATGGCTCCGTCGGTCTGGCAAAAATCCGCCACAACTTCCCTCAGGCCGTTGCTGTTGAGATGGAAGCCACCGCCATTGCGCACGTTTGCCATAACTTCAAGGTGCCTTTCGTGGTCGTTCGCGCTATCTCTGATGTGGCTGATCAGCAGTCTCACCTGAGCTTTGACGAGTTCCTGGCGGTGGCGGCGAAACAGTCCAGCCTGATGGTTGAAACGCTGGTGCAGAAACTGAACCATGCGTAACCCCCTGTTGCAGGGCATTCTTGCCCTGCTACTGACGTTCCCGGCGTGGCTGATAGCCGCGCCGCGAGTCATCACGCTTTCCCCCGCCAATACGGAACTGGCATTTGCCGCGGGCATTACGCCTGTCGGGGTCAGCAGCTTTTCCGATTACCCACCGCAAGCCAAAGATATTGAGCAGGTTGCCAGCTGGCAGGGCATGAATCTGGAACGCATTGTGGCGCTGAAGCCCGATGTTGTGCTGGCCTGGCGTGGCGGAAATGCAGAACGACAAGTCAATCAACTCAGCTCGCTCGGCATCAACGTGATGTGGGTGGACACCAGCAGCATTGAGCAACTTGCCGATGCGCTGGAAAAATTAGCGACCTGGAGCCCTGTTCCCGAACAGGCAAAACAGGCGGGGGCAACCCTGCGTAAAGAGTTCGCCGCGCTCAAACAACGCTATGCGCAAACGACAAAAAAAACGGTCTTCCTGCAATTCGGCACTAACCCGCTGTTCACCAGTAATAAAGACTCAATACAGAATGAAGTGATTGAGGCCTGCGGTGGGGAAAACATCTTTGCCAACAGCCGTGTCCCCTGGCCTCAGGTGAGCCGGGAACAGGTCATTGCCCGCCAGCCACAAGCGATTATCACCGCAGGCACCGATAAAGAAGTGTCCTCAATAAGAGTGTACTGGGGTGATCAGCTCAACATTCCGGTAATTCCGCTCAACAGCGACTGGTTTGAACGCGCCTCCCCGCGTATTATCCTCGCCGCCAAACAACTCTGCACAACGCTTGCGCAGGTCAATTAACGGGAAACGCATCAATGCTTGTCTATTGGCTGGATATTGTGGGTACAGCCGTCTTTGCTATCTCCGGCGTCTTGCTGGCCGGAAAACTTCGGATGGACCCTTTTGGCGTCCTCGTCCTGGGTGTGGTCACCGCTGTCGGGGGCGGAACCATTCGTGATATGGCGCTAGCCCACGGACCGGTATTCTGGGTAAAAGATCCCACCGATTTGGTGGTGGCGATGATCACCAGCATGTTGACTATCCTGTTGGTGCGCCAGCCACGGCGTTTACCGAAATGGATCTTGCCAGTGCTGGATGCGGTTGGCCTGGCTGTGTTTGTGGGTATCGGGGTCAACAAAGCGTTTATTGCCGGGACAGGCCCGATGGTGGCTATCTGCATGGGCGTGATCACCGGCGTTGGCGGCGGGATTATTCGGGATGTGCTGGCACGCGAAATTCCCATGATCCTGCGTACCGAAATTTACGCCACTGCATGCATCATTGGCGGCATCGTTCACGCCACCGCCCACTATACCTTCAACGTCTCGCTGGAAAACTCCGCGATGTTCGGCATGCTAGTGACGCTGGTGATAAGGCTGGCGGCAATACGCTGGCACCTTAAGTTGCCTACGTTTGCGCTGGATGAAAGCGGAAGGTAAAAGCAAAACGGCAACCGAGGTTGCCGTTTGTAGGTCCGGTAAGGCGAAGCCGCCACCGGGCATTCATGCCAAATTAAACGCTAAACGATGACCCACACCCGCAGGTGCTTTTCGCATTCGGGTTGGTCACGATAAAGCGTGAACCTTCCAGCCCTTCGGTGTAATCCACTGAACCACCCACCAGATACTGCAGGCTCATCGGGTCAACCACCAGGCCAACGCCCTGTTTCTCAATGGTCATGTCGCCTTCGTTGATCTGATCGTCAAAGGTAAAGCCGTACTGGAATCCGCTGCAGCCACCGCCGGTGATATAGACGCGCAACTTCAGGTTCGGATTGTCTTCATCCGCGATCAGGTTTTTTACTTTGCTGGCGGCCGCGTCAGTAAACTGCAGAGGCAGCGCTACGTCATCACTCATTTTATGCTCCAGTTATTGCGAAGTCTGGTCAAAGTCTCACCAGATCTTTTAAGCCATTATCCAATACCCGACTAAATCGTTCAAGTATTCTCCCCGATCGGCGGCTTCTCTTTTTCGGCCTTCTCCGCTTCCTGCTTCGCCAGCGTGCGGGAAAGGATCGTCGAGTAAAGCGGTTTGCCACCCAGGAACTGAGCCAACAGTGTTGCGCCAAGGCAGGTGATAATCATTGGCAAAATGAGCTGATAGTTGTCCGTCATTTCCAGTACCAGCACGATGCCGGTCAGTGGCGCTCGCACTGAGGCGGCAAACAGCGCGCCCATCCCCGCAATCGCAAACGTCCCGGCTTCCAGATGATAAGCCGGGAACCAGGCCGAAGCCGCCATGCCATAGGCTGTGCCTAACAGTGTTCCCAGCGCCAGCATAGGGGCGAAAATGCCACCCGGCGCACCGGAAGAGAAACACAGCAGTGTGGTAATGACTCGGGCGATGAAGATAAACATCAACAGACCGACGGTATAATTTCCGGCAGCTGCAATCGGGATAAGGTTAAAACCGCCGCCTGCTGCTTCGGGTTCAATCAAGCCAAGCACGCCGCAGATACCGCCGAGCAGGCCGCCAATCAACACCCACTTTTTGATATCGCCGCCATGAATGCGCTGGAACATATCCTGGGTGCGGATCACCAGGCCGTTAAACAGCGGTCCGACACAGCCAAACACCATGCCCAAAATCAGATACAGCCAAAGCGTGTTAACCGGCGCATCGGCAAGTTTGCCCACTTCGATAACCGCGGTTTCGCCATTAAAGACACGAAACACCACGCTCGACATGATGACGCCGATAAACACGGCTTTGATGGAAATCAGGTTGTAGCGGAACTGTGGACGCATCTCTTCGAGGATAAAGAGGATGCCTGCCAGTGGTGCGTTAAAAGCGGCAGCCAAACCCGCCGCGGCACCGGTCGCTAACAGAGTGTGGCGGGCTTCAGCCGTACGCAGACGGAAGATGTCCAGCACCATGCGCCCGACATTGCCGCCGAGCTGAACCGTTGGCCCTTCACGCCCAAGCACCATGCCTGCGCCCAGCGTTCCCATGCCGCCGATAAATTTCACCGGGATCACGCGCCACCAGCGCACAGGACGTAATTCTTCCAGCGCCCCTTCAATTTCAGGAATGCCCGAGCCACCGGCTTCCGGCGCAAAGCGGCGCACCAGATAATAGCCCACCATCGCCAGCAGGCCGGAGAAGATAAACGCCAGCGGCCAGACCAGGAACCAGTGATCGGCGACCTGCACCAGCGAGCCAATGCGCACGTTCTGCACCCAGTTCACAGCCTTCTCAAAAGCCACGCCAATCAGGCCAGCAAGGGTGCCGACCACGGCGGCCATCAGGAGAATGGCTAACGGGGTTTTGTCTCTGTGGACCAGACGACGGACTGCATCTCCGCGACGCAGACGAACGATTTGCTGTGCTTCAAAAGAGGGAGATTCTGCTTTCATGCCTTAATCAATTATTGGTAATACAAATGGCAGAGCGCATTGTAACCACCCACGGGCAGCACGTCGCCTAAAAATTCCCTCATTATTGGATTGTTTCAATTGGGCAAAACTTTCATAACGTTCAGGGAATACCTTAGAATAGTCGGCTAACAAGCTTTCTACGAACCAGGAACCTGGCAATGAGTAAATCTGAGAATCTCTACAGCGCTGCGCGCGAACTGATCCCCGGCGGCGTCAATTCGCCAGTCCGTGCTTTTACCGGCGTTGGCGGCACTCCGCTGTTTGTTGAACGTGCAGACGGCGCGTACTTGTATGATGTCGACGGCAAAGCTTATATCGACTATGTCGGTTCCTGGGGCCCGATGGTGTTGGGGCACAACCATCCGTCCATCCGCAATGCGGTGATTGAAGCAGCATCCCGCGGCTTAAGTTTCGGTGCGCCGACTGAAATGGAAGTCAAAATGGCGGAACTGGTGACTGAACTGGTGCCCACCATGGATATGGTGCGCATGGTGAACTCCGGCACCGAAGCCACCATGAGCGCCATTCGTTTGGCTCGCGGCTTCACCGGACGCGACAAAATCATCAAATTCGAAGGGTGCTACCACGGCCACGCCGACTGCCTGCTGGTGAAAGCCGGTTCTGGTGCCCTGACCCTCGGTCAGCCAAACTCTCCGGGCGTTCCGGCTGATTTCGCCAAACATACCCTGACCTGCACCTATAACGATCTGGCTTCTGTTCGCGAAGCGTTCGAGCAATATCCGCAAGAGATTGCCTGCATCATCGTTGAACCGGTCGCGGGCAACATGAACTGCATTCTGCCAGAGCCAGACTTCCTGCCAGGCCTGCGTGCGCTGTGCGACGAATTCGGCGCGCTGTTCATCATTGATGAAGTGATGACCGGTTTCCGCGTCGCGCTGGCTGGTGCTCAGGATCACTACAACGTAGTGCCTGACCTGACCTGCCTTGGCAAAATCATCGGCGGCGGTATGCCAGTCGGTGCCTTTGGCGGCCGTCGCGAAGTGATGGATGCGCTGGCACCAACAGGCCCGGTTTATCAGGCAGGCACACTGTCCGGCAACCCGATTGCCATGGCGGCAGGTTTTGCCTGTCTGACAGAAGTGGCACAGCCAGGCATTCACGAAACCCTGACCAGCCTGACCAATCAACTGGCAGACGGCCTGCTGAACGCAGCACGCGAAACCGGCATTCCACTGGTGGTGAATAACGTCGGCGGCATGTTCGGTATTTTCTTCACCGAGGCCAAAACCGTGAACTGCTATCAGGATGTGGTGAAGTGCGACGTGGAACGCTTCAAGCGCTTCTTCCATCTGATGCTGGAAGAAGGGGTTTATCTGGCCCCCTCCGCCTTCGAAGCCGGCTTCATGTCCGTGGCGCACAGCAAAGACGATATCAATAAGACTATCGATGCGGCGCGTAAGGTGTTTGCTAAGTTGTAAGCTTGTGCCGGGCGGCGCTGACGCTTGCCCGGCCTAGGATGTTGTAGGCCCGGCAAACGAAGTGCCGCCGGGCATGTTTACCTGCTCTGTTTACGCAGCAGATAAATAAAGTAAGGCGCGCCGATAAAGGTCGAGAGCAACCCGGCAGGAATTTGATACGGGAACAGCACCATCCGCCCACACCAGTCCGCGAACACCAGCAGTATTCCCCCGGCCAGAGCCGACAAAATCATGTGTGGCAGGGTTCTTCTGAAGCCCATCATTCGCGCAATATGCGGAGCCATCAGGCCGATAAAGCTCAGCGGCCCAATGGTCATTGTTGCCGTCGCAGTTAACGCTGCCGCCAGTAACAGCAAAGCAACGCGTGTTGGCGTCAGAGCCATTCCCACTGCGCGTGCCGTATTGCCACCCAGCGGCAAAATGGTCAGCCAGCGACGGCAGAACGGCGTCAGTGCCAGCAGAACGATCATCACCAATCCGGTGCGTACCACCTGATCCCAGGAAGCATTGTAGGTAGAGCCTGAAATCCAGGTCAGGATTTGCGCCATGCGTGGGTCGCCGCTGGCCTGCAGCATCATCAGCAGCATGGTAAAGGCGGTGCTCAGTGCCATCCCCGCCAGCAACATGCGATGCGGCGAGAATCCGCCTCGCCCGGCAGCAATCAGGATGATCAACAGCGTTGCCGCAGCGCCTAAACTTCCTGCTGGCAGCAGCCAGCCAAACGCGTTGCCCGGCACAAAGAACAGCATCAGCACCACGCCAAACGCCGCACCGGAAGAAATCCCCAGCACTTCCGGGCTTGCCATCGGGTTACCCGTCAGACGCTGAATAATACAGCCCGCCACCGCCAGCATCATGCCTGCAATCAGGGCGGCCAGAATACGCGGCGCTCGCCACTCCATCAGGGAATGCAGTAACTCGCCGCTGGCCCAGTGCCAGCCGTGCGAATCGCGCCCGAAAGAGAGCGCAATCGCCATCCCCAGCAGCAACACAGCAATACCCGCCAGCGACCATCCCACTACGCGCTGACGCTCGACATACACCTTGTCACCCGCGTCCATTGCCGGAGCACTAATACTGCGCAGACGAGGCAGCAGCCACAGCAGCAGCGGTGCGCCAATCAACGCCGTGACGGAGCCGGTAGAGACTTCCATCCACACTTGTGTCAGCCAGAGAATAAGCTGGTCTGAAAGCCAGAGGATCAGCGCCCCAATCAGCGGGGCCAGCATCAGGCGTGAAAGCAGCCGACGCGCGCCGAGCATTTTCGCCAGCAACGGTGCGAACAATCCAATAAACCCAATAATGCCCACGGCGTTAACCAGCAGCGCACTGATAATAATGGCGAGCGTGAGAGCCGCCAGACGCGCCAGAGACAACGCTAAACCGAGGTTACGGGCGACTCCGTCGTCCAGCCCCATCAGCGTCAGAGGGCGCAATAACAACAGCGTGAGCATCACGCCGCCGAGCAGTTGTGGCCAAAGCTGCTGCACCACGCTCCAGTCCGTCTGCGTCAGCGTCCCGGTGCTCCACAGGAACATGCTTTGCAGTTGATCGTGATGGAAGATAACCAGCAGTTGGTTCACCGCGCCGCAGTACATGCTGACCACCAGCCCGGCTAAAATCAGCGTCACTGGCGAGAGACGTTTCCCCCAGGAGACACCAAACACCAGCGCCCCTACCACACAAGCGCCTGCCAGCGCGGCAAACTGCGTTGTCATCGCCCCAGGAATCGCCCACAGCGTGGTGATGGTGATGCCGAGCTGAGCACCTGTCGCGACGCCTAGCGTGGTCGGTTCCGCCAGAGGGTTACGCAGCACCTGCTGGAACAACACGCCCACCAGCCCAAGCCCCGCGCCAACCAACAGCGAAATCACCAGACGCGGCAGCAAGCTGTAGTGGAACAGCATCTGTTGGATACTGTCGATATTGGGTTGCCAGAGCGCCTCGCCCCACTGCGCACGCGGCAAAGCGACGTTAAAATTGTGCCAGCTCAGGCACGCAGCGGCGATAAACAGTAGTAAAAGCAGTGCGGCAGGGAAGCGAGAGATTCGCGATGTCATGCGCGGCCTCCCAGAGCACTATCCAGAATGCGTACAAAGTTCATGGTCGACAGCGTCGCGCCATAGAACCAGACGGCAGGCACGCGCTGGAATCGCTGCGCACGCACAAACGGCATCGCCTGCCACAGCGGCGTCGCCATCAGCTTTTGCATTTCAGCGTCATTGCCATGATCGAAGCAGATAACATCAGCGTCTTTAAACACCCCCAGACGATCAATACCGACCACCTGGCTGCCCCAGAAATTCGTTTCCCCCTGCCAGGCATTCACAATGCCGTAGTCATCAAGGATTTGCTGGAACAGGCAGTTCGGGCCGAACGCCAGCACATGGCGGGCATCAAGCAGGGTAATCATCAGCAATGGACGGCTGCCACGCTGGGCGAAGTGAGGTTTGTGCTGGGCAATAAACGAATCGAAGTGATTGAGATGTTCGCGAGCCTGATTTTCCAGCCCCAGCAGATTCCCCATTTCCACTAACGAGTTACGCGCCATCTCCAGCGGTTGCTTGCCATCACTGAAGTTGAATCCGCGTCCTGGGGCGATTCGCGCCAGCTTCTCAGGCGCTGGGCCGTAACCGGCTGACCAGACCATATACGACGGTTTCATTTCGGTCAGCAGTTCAAGATTGGGTTCTGTGCGCAAACCAACGTCAATGACAGAGGCAGGAAGACCGGGCTCATTCACCCACAGGTTGTAATTAGGGATATCTGCGACACCATAAGGCGTGACCCCGAGCGCCAGCAGCAGCTCAACGGGCAGCCACTCCAGCGCCACAATACGGTGGGGATCAACGGTGGCCGCCTGGGCACCTCGCATCTGCCAGAGCAGCGGCGACAGCGCCATGGCCGTCAGAAGGCGTCGACGGCTAATCAGAGTGGAATCATTCATCAATACACAAAGCTTACCGGGGCAGCGCCCGCCGGATGCGGCAGGATCCCCATCGGAATTCCGTAAATTTGTTCCAGCGTTTCGCCACGCATCAGGGTTTCAGGCGTGCCCTGGGCAATCATTTCCCCACCGCGCAGCGCCACCAGATAGTCGCAGTAACGAGCCGCCATGTTGATGTCATGCAGAACGGCCACCACCGTCAGGCCACGCTGCTGGCTGAGGCGATGCACCAGCGCCAGCACATCCACCTGATGGGCAATATCCAGCGCGGAAGTCGGTTCGTCGAGCAGCAGACAACGGCTGTCCTGAGCCACCAGCATCGCAATCCACGCTCGCTGACGTTCGCCCCCGGAAAGGCTATCCACCAGACGATGCGCTAACGGCTTCAGCCCTACCAACGAAATGGCCTCTTCGACTTTCTCGCGATCGGCAACGCCAAAACGCCCCAGCGCCCCGTGCCACGGGTAACGACCAATCGCCACCAGCTCACGTACTGTCATCCCTTCCGCCTGCGGCAACTGCTGCGGCAGATACGCGACTTTACGTGCGAAGGCTTTGCTGTTCCAGCTTTCAAGCGGCTGCCCGTCCAGCAGAATGTCGCCTTCGGACGGTGGCTGATGGCGGCCCAGCATTTTCAGCAAAGTGGATTTCCCGGAACCGTTATGACCAATCAGGCCAGTCACTTTACCCGGAGGAAAGGTGAGCGAAAGCGGGTGCAGCAGCGTACGGCCAGGCACACGAAAGGTGACATCGTTCAGCGCGAACGTGGTATCGGTTTGAGTTGTGGTGTCCTGCATAACGGCCAACGTATAAAAAGGCGCGGTAAGCCGCGCCTGAATGAAAAGTTAGAAACGGAACGTTGCGGTCGCAACCACCTGACGCTCTGCGCCCCAGTAGCACGCGTAATCGCGGTAGCAGCTGGAAACGTATTCACGGTCAAACAGGTTGGTGACGTTCACACCGACAGACGAACCCGGTAAGCCGAAGCGTGCCAGATCGTATTTCACGGTCGCATCCGCCAGAGTATACCCTGCAACGTTGAACGCCTCATTGTTGTCTGGACCGGTGGTGTAGAAGCTGGAGGTAGAGCCGATATAACGAGCCCCTGCTCCAACGGTCAACCCGCTGAGAGCCGTTTCGTGGAAGGTGTAATCCGCCCACAGGGAAGCCATATTACGTGGCACTTCCGCAGGGCGCTTGCCGCCATAAACGGTGTCATGTGTGTATTCCGCATCGGTGAAGGTGTACGCCGCCGTCATGTTGACGTTAGCACTCAACGCGGCTTTCGCTTCCAGCTCAAAACCACGGGAACGGATTTCACCGCTCTGGACGCTAAACAGCGTATTTTCCGGGTCCGGCGTCAGGTTCTTGTCTTTGGTCAGCTGATAAACTGAGGCCGTCACAGAGACAGGCATATCCTTCGGCAGGTATTTCACGCCGGCTTCGTACTGCTTACCACGAGAAGGATCGAACGGATTGCCTTCTTTGGTCGCGCCAGCCGTCGGTTCGAAAGATTCGCTGTAGCTGATGTACGGCGCAATGCCGTTGTCGAACACATAGTTCAGACCGCCACGCCAGGTAAAGGCCTGATCGTTAACTTCGGAGGTCGAGCTGCTGGAACGGGTAAAGGTCGAGGTTTTCGCAAAGTCGTAGCGACCGCCGAGGGTGAGCACCCACTTATCCCATTCTGCCTGATCCTGAACGTACAGGCCAGTCTGTTCCTGACGGTTAATGACCGCGTACGGGAAGTTCACGTTAACGCCAGCATTGCCGTACTGCGGGTTCTGCATATCGAGCGGGTTGGCGCTGCCATATTCCGCATCAATATCGTTACGCATACGCAGGTAATCGACACCGGTCAGCAAGGTATGATCCACTGCGCCAGTGGCAAATTTAGACTGCAACTGGTTATCGACAGTGAATGTATTCAACTGCTCGTCAGAGCGCACGTACGCGCGGCTGATTTGGCCGGGATCGATATAGCCGTTTCCGTAGACAGAACGGTACAGCGTGTTCACTTCGGCGTAGCGCAGGTTCTGGCGTACGGTGAAGGTGTCATTGAATTCGTGCGCAAAGCTGTAACCCACCATTTTCTGACGACGAGTCATGGTGTTGTTATCTTCGCCTTCGTTGAAATCGGTTGGCAGCTTGTGCGCTTTACCGTTGGCATCGTAGTAAGGCACCACTGTGCCCTGACGCGGCAGCCAGCCGTAATAGCCAGCATCCGGATCGCTCTGGAAATTACTCAGGAAGGTGAAGTCAGTTTTGTCATCCGGACGCCAGCTGAAAGAGGGTGCAATAGCGTAGCGAGAAGATTTCACACCTTCTTGCTGGGCATTTTGACTGCGTCCCAGACCTGTCAGGCGGTATGACCACACGCCTGCATCATCAATCGCATCGCTGAAATCGAAACCTGTCTGCCACAGGTTGTCGGTGCCCATTTTGAACTGGATTTCACGCAGCGGTTCGGTGGTCGGACGCTTGGTGACCATGCTGACGATACCGCCCGGGTTACTTTTTCCGTACAACACGGAAACCGGGCCACGCATCAGTTCAACACGCTCAAGGAAATACGGGTCCATCGACATTTCAGAGTAGTTGTCGCCCTGAAGTTTGAGTCCGTCGAGGTACTGGTTGGTGTTCACCGTTGAAGAAGTGGTGAAGCCACGAATGGAGACCACGTCATAAGTGGATGAGCTGCCACGGGTCGCGTATACGCCCGGCGTATAGCCCAGCGCCTCTTTCACCGTCGTCGGCTGCTTCATATCCATTTCTGCACGGGTCACCACAGAAATAGACTGCGGGGTCTTTTCAATTGGCGTGTCGGTCTTGGTCGCCGTGGCAGTGTGTTTCGCCGCGATGGTGGCTGCAGGGCCCCATGCGCTTTCCTGCGGTGCAGCAGGTGCGGCAGTAACAGTGATGGTTTCTTCTTTTGGTTGTTCTGCAGCCTGTACTGAAACAGACATGCCGCTAACCGCTGTGGCTACTACCACTGCGAGCTTACGCAGTGAGGTACTTCCTGGCTGAGCAGTGTTGAGACGCGCCATTGTGATTCTCTGATGATATTGAGTGAATGATAACGTAAACGAGAATTATTATTATGCCGCAGAATAATAGGCGAAACGCGGAAGGCATAGCAAGCGGAATACATCCCTACCTGATTTGAGGGTTTAAAAAATAACCTGATGGTTAATGTGGAGTTATGGGGGCGTTAGAAAAAGATGAGCCGGAGGGGGTGTAGGCCCGGTAAGCAAAGCGCCACCGGGCTTCTCGCCGGGCGGCACTACGTTTGCCCGGCCTACAACTTCTTAGGGTGAGGAATGTTGATCAGTTACCGCCGAACATATCCTTAATCCAGCCTGCAACGCCGTCGCTTTTCTCTTGCTGCGGCTGTTGCTGCTGTTGTTGCGGCTGCTGCTGAGGCTGTTGCGGCTGGCTTCCACCGTCGAATGGATTGGTGTTTTGCTGCTGCATAGCCTGGCTCTGCTGACACAGTGCATCCGGGTCCGTCGTCCAGACTGGAAGCTGGCGCATGCCACCACCGCCACAGATGAAGTTGCCGTTGTCATCCACGCCCATATTGACGATATCTTCCGGCGGCGTCAGATCCAGAGGGATTGGCGACTCGTTCGCAAGATAGCGCTGATAAATAGACATCGCCCCGCTGGCCCCATACAGCTTGGTCGGCTGGTTGTTATCCCGTCCAACCCAAGTGATCACCACTTCACGTCCGTCAATCCCGGCAAACCAGGTGTCGACGTTGTTGTTGGTGGTACCGGTTTTACCAGCCAGATGCAGGTTAGGATATTTCGCCCCAAGCTGACGGCCCGTTCCGCGTTGAACAACTTGCTGCATCGTCCACAGCGTCATGTACGCAGCCTGAGCTGGCACCGCACGTTCCGCCTGAGGATAGCTCTGATACAGCACGGTTCCGTCTTCTGCGATCACCGAACGCAGCGAGGAAAGCGTGGCACGGTTACCGCCGCTGGCGATGGTCTGGAAGGCCTGTGCGACTTCAATTGGCGTCAGGTTCAGCGCCCCGAGCAGCATCGCAGGAACCGCGTGCAACTGGTCTTTCGGCGCACCCAGTTTTTCCCAGGTATCCGTCACCGCAGGCAGACCCAGTGCCATCCCGAGATTCACCGTTGGCACGTTCATGGAACGGGTCAGCGCATCCACCAGCATGACCTGGCCACTGAAACGTTTATCGTCGTTCTGCGGAGACCAGGTCTGGCCGTTAGACAGGCGAATCGTCACTGGCGCATCGGCAATCCAGGTGTTCAGACGATAG
Organism: Scandinavium sp. NPDC088450; assembly: GCF_044900545.1. NCBI lineage: Bacteria > Pseudomonadati > Pseudomonadota > Gammaproteobacteria > Enterobacterales > Enterobacteriaceae > Scandinavium > Scandinavium sp. NPDC088450. The sequence goes on from NZ_JBJDNI010000030.1 coordinate 53,986, forward strand.
GTATTCGCCTGACTCAGCGCGGTCAGATAGGTCGCGGGTTTTGCCAGAGAACCAATGGAACGACGCGCCTGCATCGCACGGTTATACCCGGCGAACTGCGGCTCTGCGCCACCGACCATCGCACGAACTTCGCCCGTGTTACGGTCGACAATCACCATCGCGGTTTCCAGGTCGCTGAGTTTACGTTGTTTCTTCAGCGCTGGAATGCCGTCGGTGGCGGCTTTCTCGGCGGCATCCTGGGCCACAGAATCGAAAGTGGTGAAGATTTTCACGCCGGAAAGATCTTTCACTTTATCGCCAAGTTTCGCCTGCAGTTCCTGACGAACCATCTGCATAAACGCTGGCTGTGGTGAAATCACACCTCCGCGCGGCTGCACGCCCAACGGACGAGCACTCAGCATGTCGTACAGTTCCTGATCGATAACCTTCTGCTGTTGCAGCAAGCGCAGGACCAGGTTACGGCGTTCGAGCGCCAGTTTCGGGTTGCGCCATGGGTTGTAAATGGACGCCCCTTTCACCATCCCGACCAGCAACGCCTGCTGATCAAGGCTCAGTTCTTCCACCGGACGGCCGAAGTAATACAGGCTTGCCAGCGGGAAACCGCGAATTTCATTGTCGCCACTCTGACCGAGGTAGACCTCGTTCATGTACAACTCAAGAATGCGATCTTTGCTGTAACGCGCGTCCATGATCAGCGCCATGTACGCTTCGTTCGCCTTACGCCAGTAAGAACGTTCGCTGGAGAGGAACAGGTTTTTCACCAGCTGCTGCGTGAGGGTACTTGCCCCCTGCACCGTCCGGCCCGCCACCAGGTTCGCTAATACCGCACGTCCCATCGAGTAGAAGCTGATGCCGTCATGCTCGTAGAAATGACGGTCTTCTGTCGCAATCAGCGTGTCGATCAGCAAGTCCGGGAACCCGCTACGCGGCACGAACAGACGCTGCTCACCGTTCGGTGAGGACATCATGGTGATTAAACGCGGATCGAGACGGAAGAAACCGAACTGGCGGTTGTTATCCATGTTGGTGATCGAATCCAGATGATCGCCATCAAAGGTCAGACGCGCGCGCACCTGCCCTTCTTTGCTGTCCGGGAAATCAAACGGACGGCGGATCATCTCGATGCTGTTCGCCTGCACGGTAAATTCGCCCGGACGCGTCATTGCGGTAACCTGGCGATACTGACTTGCCGTCAGCAAACGAACCATCTCGTTTTTGCTGACCGGCATATCCGGCTCAAGGTTGACCATGCGACCATAGACCGCCGCAGGCAACTGCCAGACTTTCCCGTCGATACGGTTACGGATTTTCTGGTCTAAGTAGACGCCATAAATGGCGAGCAGCACCGCAAAGACGATACCGATCTTGACCAGCAGCCATAGCCAGCGACGTTTGCCCTTCGGTTTTTTACCTTTGCCTTTTCCATTACGCGGCATGGGTTCTTCATCCTCGTCATCATATTCGTACTCATCGTCGTACTCTTCATCCCTGAGACGACGACGGCTAACCTTTTGCTTTGCCGGACGTGCAGGCTTGCCTTTACGTCCAATCGGCTCGCGGTCATTCCCCGCCATACTTTTTCTCCGCTAAATTCAGGCGTAAGCGCCTGATTCTCTTTTCTTTCACGCTACGGTTAAAGAAGAAATCTCTCAAAATAAACTGCAAGGCTTGCTTATCGAGCAAGCCTTTAGTGTTTGCTCCCTCTCCCTGTGGGAGAGGGTCGGGGAGAGGGCATCAGGCCGCATCACACTTATCCCCTCACCCTAGCCCTCTCCCCAAAGGGGCGAGGGAACCGTCCGGTGCGGGTTGTGACGTTCTCCCTGCGGGAGAGGGCATCAGGCCGCTCCATACTTTTCCCCTCTCCCTAACCCTCTCCCCAAGGGAGAGGGAACTGTGCGGTGCCGAATGTTACGAATACTTTTTCGTCCGCCGGGTTGGCGCGGTGTTCGCCGGGTCATCCGGCCAGACATGCTTCGGATAGCGCCCTTTCATCTCTTTTTGCACTTCTCGATAGGCTCCGGCCCAAAATGCGCTCAGGTCACGCGTGATTTGCAGTGGACGCTGGGCTGGCGAAAGTAACTCAAGCACCAGCGCCACGCGGCCTTGCGCTATGGTAGGCGTTGCCGCTTCGCCGAACATTTCCTGCATCCGCACGGACAACACCGGCGGGTTTTCGGCATCATAGCGCAGGGCGATCCGGCTTCCGGTCGGCACAGTGTAATGTGCAGGCAGCTCACTATCCAGTCGTTGACGTAGTGACCAGGGTAATAAGTCCTGTAAGGCTTGAGTGACATTCAACGCTTTTAAGGCTTTCAGGGAATGAACGCCCTGCATATGCGGCAGTAGCCAGCTTTCCAGTGTCGCCAGCAAGGCTTCGTCGTCGACGACAGGCCAGCATTCTTCCGGCAACCAACGGGCAGCGCATTGAATGCGTAAGCGCAATTGCTCCGCGTCGGGCGTCCAGTTAAGCACGCCAAGGCCTTTATCCCGAATGCCATTCAGCATCGCCTGGTGCAACTCTTCCTCAGAAGGTTTTGCCAGCGGCTGCACTTTCACCGTGAGTTGCCCAATCTGGCTGCGTCGCCAGGCCTTTAGCGTGCCCTGATTTTCGTCCCATTCGATGGTGTCTGATTGGCTCAACAGTGACGGACAGGCCGCCGCAAGAGCCTCAATATCTACCACAACGGCCTGCAATATCCTCGCATCCGGTGACTGGCTGCCCTGCAACAGCAATGGCGCAATCAGCCATTCATGACTTCCCAACGCATCGTCGGCATCTAACATCGCCCCCATTCCGTTCGCCAGTTGATAGCGCCCTTCCTGACCACGACGGCGGGCAATTCGGTCGGCAAAACCCTGGGCGAGTAAGGCAGGAATGCTTGCAGCATCAGGCGATCCAGCAGGATTATTCAGCCGCTGCGCGAGTGTTTTGGCACGCTGCATCCAGTTTGGCTGATTACGCGAAAACGCGATGCCTAAGTCTGCATTGCCTCCGCGTGGCGGCTCTTCAAGAATTGCCGCGAGCTTTGTGGCCGTCGCGACCTCTTCCGGCGTTTTGGCTGCCACCAGCATCGCCGCCAGACGAGGATCGTTGCCCAGCGCCGCCATCTTTTGTCCACGCGCGGTCAGCTGCTTCCCATCAAAAGCGCCCAACTGCATTAGCAATTTTCGCGCAGCGGCAAGATTGGCAACGGGCGGCTGATCCAGCCAGCTCAACTGAGCAGGGTCCTGACAGCCCCACTGCAACAGCTCCAGCGTCAGTCCACAGAGATCGCTTTGTAACATCTCCGGTTCGCCTTGAGCAGCCGCACGTTCTGCCTGCTCTTTGCCTGTCAGATGCAAGCAAATCCCTGGCTCAAGACGCCCTGCGCGACCTGCACGCTGAGTCATTGATGCCTGACTCACGCGCTGGGTTATCAAACGCGTCAGCCCGGTTCTCGCATCAAACCGTGCAACGCGTTCCTGAGCACAATCCACGACCAGCCGAATACCTTCAATGGTCAGGCTCGTTTCGGCGATGTTGGTCGCCAGTACCACTTTTCGCTGCCCTTTTTCCGCGGGCAGAATCGCTTTACGCTGTTCACTCAATGAGAGCGCCCCGTAGAGCGGACAAAGCACAACATCTGACGAGACGCGCCCTGCAAGCTGTTCCTGCACGCGCTGAATTTCCCCTACTCCGGGTAAAAACAGCAGCAGCGAACCGGATTCAGCACGCAGCAGCTCGGCCGTCGCAATGGCGACAGCTTCATCAAAACGTTGATGAGAAGGCAGCGACTGATAGCGTCGCTCGACGGGAAACGCCCGGCCTTCAGAAATCACCACCGGGGCATCAGGCAATAAGGTTCGCAGACGTTCATTATCCAGCGTGGCCGACATGATCAGCAGCTTGAGATCATCACGCAGCCCGGCCTGCACATCCAGCAGCAAAGCCAGCGCTAAATCGGCCTGCAGGCTACGTTCATGAAATTCATCGAGGATAACCAGGCCAACGCCCGGCAGTTCCGGATCGCGCTGGATCATGCGCGTGAGTATGCCTTCGGTCACCACCTCCAGACGGGTGTTTTTCCCCACACAAGTTTCTGCACGCATACGATAGCCCACGGTTTCACCCGGCTTTTCGTTGAGCAGTTCCGCCAGACGCTGGGCGACGTTACGAGCCGCCAGCCGCCGGGGTTCGAGCAGGATGATTTTCCCCTCAATCGCCCCTTGTTGAAGGAGTTGCAATGGCAGCCAGGTGGATTTCCCTGCCCCGGTGGGCGCGGTCAGCAAAACCTGTGAAGCGCGACGAAGCGCCTGAAGCAGTTCAGGAAGGACGGCGGCGACAGGTAATGTGGACACAAAAGACTCCAGGGGTGACTTTAAACGGCCCCGCATTGTAGCATTGCGCTAAATCATTACCGAGCCTTGTTCATGTCAGATTCCCGAAGACTGTTTTTCGCCCTGGAGATTCCCGGCGAGACGCAGCAGCAGATTATCCAGTGGCGTGCCGATCATTTTCCGGCTGAGGCCGGGCGGCCCATTGCCGCTGCAAATCTGCACCTGACGCTGGCCTTTTTGGGCGAAGTCAGTGCGGACAAACAACGGGCGTTAGCGGCCATGGCCGGAAGAATTCGCCAGCCAGGGTTTACACTGAATCTGGATGACGCCGGACAGTGGCTGCGATCACAGGTGGTGTGGCTCGGCACTCGCCAACCGCCTCGGGGTTTATTGCAGTTGGCGAATATGCTCCGTTCCCAGGCGGCCCGCAGCGGCTGTTATCAAAGTCCTCAACCATTTCATCCGCACATCACGCTACTGCGTAATACCGCGCATGCCGTGCCTATTCCGCCGCCAGGATTTGGCTGGAAAGTGCCTGTCACGGAGTTCGCACTGTACGCCTCTGAATTTACCCGTGGCCGCACCCGCTACACGCAGCTTGAGCGCTGGACGTTAACCGAATAAGGATACCCATGCAGTTTTTGCCCCCGTTAAAACCCGCCCGCCTGATCCAACGCTATAAACGTTTTTTGGCCGATGTCATCACGCCTGAAGGGGAAGCATTAACGTTGCACTGCGCCAACACCGGCGCAATGACCGGTTGTGCGACGCCGGGAGATACCGTCTGGTATTCCACGTCTGACAGCAAAACGCGCAAATATCCGCATACCTGGGAAATCACCGAGACACAGACCGGGGCCTTTATTTGTGTGAATACCCAACGAGCCAATCAGTTAGTCAAAGAGGCGATTCAGACGGATGCGATTCCGGAGCTTTGTGGCTATAGCGTGTTGAAAAGCGAAGTAAAATACGGTGATGAGCGCAGCCGAATTGATTTTCTGTTACAGGCAGATGATCGCCGTAACTGCTATATTGAAGTGAAATCGGTCACGTTAGCGGAACAAGAGTACGGTTATTTTCCCGATGCGGTGACTGAGCGTGGTCAGAAGCATTTGCGAGAATTAATGAGTGTGGCGGCCTCAGGCGACCGAGCCGTGGTGCTATTTGCGGTTCTTCACTCTGCCATTACCCGTTTTTCACCCGCGCGCCATATCGATGCAAAGTACGCGCAATTATTGAATGAGGCAAAAAACAAGGGGGTTGAAATTCTGGCTTATAAAGCGGAACTTTCTGCCGATACTATGACTCTGAAAGAGCCGTTGCCTGTTGTGTTATCACCGGCCAACGACTGAACAATAAGTGTGCTGGTCGCGTGCGCAAATACGCTTTTCTTCACAGCATTGTCAAGTGTAACGTTTAGATAATTGCTATCCGGAAAAGCATCTGCTATTTATAGCGGCCTGATTTTTCCCCCACATGGGGATCGATAGTGCGTGTTAAGGAGAAGCAACATGCAAGAAGGGCAAATCCGTAAAACATCGTCCCTGAGTATTCTCGCCATCGCTGGGGTGGAGCCATACCAAGAGAAGCCGGGTGAAGAGTATATGAACGAAGCCCAGCTGTCTCACTTCAAGCGTATTCTTGAAGCGTGGCGTAACCAACTCAGGGATGAAGTTGATCGTACCGTGACACATATGCAGGATGAAGCTGCCAACTTCCCGGACCCGGTAGACCGTGCCGCACAGGAAGAAGAATTCAGCCTTGAACTGCGTAACCGTGACCGCGAACGTAAGTTAATCAAAAAGATCGAGAAGACGCTGAAGAAAGTCGAAGACGAAGATTTCGGCTACTGCGAATCCTGCGGAGTGGAAATTGGTATCCGCCGTCTGGAAGCGCGTCCGACGGCCGATCTGTGCATTGACTGCAAGACGCTGGCGGAAATTCGCGAAAAACAAATGGCTGGCTAAGTCATTCGCATCGCATCACCCTCATGGCGGGAGCCCTCTCCCGCCTTGTTCATTTCTGAACCTTAAACATGTCAGACTCAGAGTATATCGGGCGTTTTGCCCCTTCCCCTTCCGGCGAACTCCATTTCGGCTCACTGATTGCCGCTCTCGGCAGCTACCTGCAAGCCCGCGCAAACCAGGGAACCTGGTTAGTGCGCATTGAAGATATTGACCCCCCTCGTGAAGTTCCCGGTGCCGCAGAGACCATTTTGCGTCAACTGGAACATTACGGCCTGCACTGGGATGGCGAAGTGCTTTGGCAATCGCAGCGCCATGAGGCCTATCGTGAGCGGCTCGCATGGCTGCAGGCGCAAGGGCTAAGCTATAACTGTACCTGCACTCGCGCACGCATTCAGAGCGTCGGTGGCACTTATGACGGCCACTGTCGTGAGCTTCATCTCGGCCCTGAAAACGCGGCGGTTCGCTTGCATCAGACTCAGCCAGTTTTGCAGTTTGAAGACAGACTGCGCGGCACCATTACCACTGACGAGCGTCTGGCACGGGAAGATTTTATTATTCATCGTCGCGATGGTTTATTTGCCTACAATCTGGCGGTGGTGGTCGACGATCATTTTCAGGGCGTGACGGAAATCGTTCGCGGGGCCGACTTAATCGAGCCAACCGTGCGGCAAATTTCGCTGTATCGTCATTTTAGCTGGCAGGAACCTGGCTATATTCATTTACCGCTGGCGCTCAACAGCGATGGCAACAAGCTTTCAAAACAGAATCATGCACCTGCACTTTCCGCCGGTGACCCACGTCCGGAAATTATCCGGGCTTTACAGTTTCTACATCAGGACAGCGTTAATGAGTGGCAGGATCTGACTCTCGAGGATCTGCTGAAAATGGCGGTGGCGAACTGGAAGCTTTCAGTGGTGGTTTAATTCAGCATTCTCAAACGCGCCCGGCTGAGCTATGATTAGCCGCAATTTTTTGTCCATACTCTACTTGACGACTGACACGATAACCGAGGTGTAACATTTTTACCCGAGTCGCTAATTTTTGCCGTAAGGTGCTAACCCGTGAAGAAACCGGGGCTGAAACCGTCGACGCAAAACCAGAAATGACGGTCATCCCGCGTGAGCAGCACGCTATTTCTCGCAAAGATATCAGTGAAAATGCCCTCAAGGTGCTCTACCGTCTGAACAAAGCGGGCTACGAGGCTTATCTCGTGGGCGGCGGTGTCCGCGACCTGCTGCTTGGCAAAAAACCGAAAGATTTTGACGTCACCACCAGCGCCACGCCGGAACAGGTGCGTAAATTGTTCCGTAACTGCCGCCTGGTTGGCCGCCGTTTCCGTCTGGCCCATGTCATGTTTGGCCCGGAAATCATCGAGGTCGCCACTTTCCGTGGTCATCACGATGGCTCACCGGACGATCGCGCCACTTCTCAGCGCGGCCAAAACGGCATGCTGCTGCGCGATAATATCTTCGGCAATATCGAAGAAGATGCTCAGCGCCGCGATTTCACCATCAACAGTCTTTATTACAGCGTGGCTGATTTCACCGTGCGTGATTACGTCGGTGGCATGCGTGATTTAGACGACGGCGTGATTCGCCTGATTGGCAACCCGGAAACTCGTTACCGTGAAGATCCGGTGCGTATGCTGCGCGCTGTGCGTTTCGCCGCCAAGCTGAACATGAGCATCAGCGCGGATACTGCCGAGCCGATTCCGCGTCTGGCCACACTGATTAACGACGTGCCACCAGCGCGTTTGTTTGAAGAATCGCTGAAACTGCTGCAGGCCGGTTATGGGTTTGAAACCTATCAACTGCTGCGCGAATACAGCCTGTTCCAGCCGCTGTTCCCGACCATCACCCGCTATTTCACTGAAAACGGTGATAGCCCGATGGAACGCATTCTCAGCCAGGTGCTGCGTAACACCGATAACCGCATTCATAACGATATGCGCGTGAACCCGGCGTTCCTGTTTGCCGCCATGTTCTGGTATCCGCTGTTGGAAACGGCTCAGCGCATTGCGCAGGAAAGTGGTCTGGCTTATTACGACGCCTTCGCGCTGGCGATGAACGATGTGCTGGATGAAGCCTGCCGTTCACTGGCTATCCCGAAACGTATTACCACGCTGGTGCGTGACATCTGGCAGCTGCAGTTGCGTATGTCTCGCCGCCAGGGCAAACGTGCCTGGAAGTTAATGGAGCATCCAAAATTCCGCGCAGCGTACGATCTGCTGGCCCTGCGTGCAGAAGCCGAAGGTAACCGCGAACTGCAGAGTCTGGCGCAGTGGTGGGGTGAATTCCAGGTAGCTGCACCGCCTGCACAAAAAGACATGCTGAACGGTCTGGATGAAGAGCCTGCTGCTCGTCGTCGCCACCGCCGTCCTCGCAAACGCACCCCGCGTTCAGGCAGCAGCGCGTGACACGCGTTTACATCGCCGTTGGCAGCAATCTGGCATCACCGCTCGATCAGGTGAATGCGGCGATTGCTGCGCTCGGCGAGATCCCACAGACCCGCATTGTGGCAGTCTCTTCGTTCTACCGCACGCCACCGCTTGGCCCGCAGGATCAGCCTGACTACCTCAATGCTGCGGTTGAACTCGAAACTGAGCTTCAGCCTGAAGCACTGCTGGATAACACCCAGCGCATTGAATTACAGCAAGGCCGTGTTCGTAAAGCTGAACGCTGGGGGCCACGCACGCTGGATCTCGATATCATGCTGTTCGGCGATAAAGTCATTAACACCGAGCGCCTGACGGTTCCCCATTACGACATGCATAACCGTGGCTTTATGCTGTGGCCGCTGGCGGAAATCGCCCCGGCGTTGCACTTCCCTGATGGCACTTCACTCGCCACACTGCTGCAAAATCTTAACTGCGCAAAACCTGCTCACTGGTAAACGGGAAACCGATTGCCCGTCCCGTCCTGCCTGATACAATGCCGGTAGATTCGGCTTTCGTTATCAGGAAACGCTATGAAACCCACCACTATTTCCCTGCTGCAGAAATGTAAAGAGGAAAAGAAACGCTTTGCCACCATCACCGCTTACGACTTCAGCTTCGCGAAACTGTTCGCCGACGCCGGCATTAACGTCATGCTGGTCGGTGATTCGTTGGGCATGACGGTGCAAGGGCATGACTCCACGTTGCCCGTAACAGTAGAAGATATCGCTTATCACACCCGCGCCGTGCGCCGTGGTGCACCAAACTGCCTGCTGCTCTCTGACCTGCCGTTTATGGCGTATGCCACTCCTGAGCAGGCGTTTGAGAACTCCGCCGTTGTGATGCGTGCTGGCGCGAATATGGTCAAGCTGGAAGGCGGTGCGTGGCTTGCGCCAACGGTAAAAATGCTAACCGAACGTGCAGTACCGGTATGCGGGCATTTAGGCCTGACGCCGCAGTCCGTCAATATCTTCGGCGGTTATAAAGTGCAGGGTCGTGGCGATGCCGCGCAGACGCTGTTTGACGATGCGCTGGCACTGGAAGCCGCAGGCGCACAGCTGCTGGTGCTGGAATGCGTACCAGTGGAACTGGCTAAACGCATTACTGAAGCCCTGACCATTCCGGTGATTGGCATTGGGGCCGGCAACGTCACCGACGGCCAGATTCTGGTGATGCATGATGCTTTCGGCATTACCGGCGGACATATCCCTAAATTCGCTAAAAATTTCCTGACAGAATCGGGCGACATGCGCGCTGCCGTGCGGCAGTATATTGACGAGGTCGAGTCCGGGGCTTATCCGGGCGAAGAACACAGTTTCCATTAAGGAGTTTGTTGTGTTGATTATCGAAACCCTGCCGCTGTTGCGCCAGCATATCCGCCGTTTACGTCAGGAAGGCAAACGCATCGCGCTGGTGCCGACCATGGGCAACCTGCACGACGGTCACATGAAACTGGTTGATGAAGCCAAAGCCGCTGCCGATGTGGTGGTGGTCAGTATTTTCGTCAACCCGATGCAGTTTGACCGTGCCGACGATTTAGCGCGCTACCCGCGTACCCTGCAGGAAGATAGCGAGAAGCTGAACAAACGCAAAGTGGATTTCGTTTTTGCCCCTGCGCCTGCGGACATTTACCCGCAAGGCACGGACACTCAGACGTTTGTCGATGTACCGGGCATTTCTACCATGCTTGAAGGTGCCAGCCGCCCTGGGCATTTCCGTGGCGTGTCCACCATCGTCAGCAAGCTGTTCAACCTGGTTCAGCCGGATGTCGCCTGCTTTGGCGAGAAAGATTTCCAGCAGCTAGCGCTGATCCGCAAGATGGTGGCGGATATGGGCTATGACATTGATATCGTTGGCGTACCAACGGTTCGCGCCAAAGACGGGCTGGCGCTGAGCTCCCGTAACGGTTATCTCACCAGCGACCAGCGCAAAATCGCGCCGGGCTTAAGCAAAGTGATGAATGCCATTGCCGAAAAAATTCAGGCGGGCGAGCGTGATGAGCAAGAGATGATTGCGCTGGCGGAGCAAGAACTGAACGACAAAGGCTTCCGTGCCGACGACATTCAGATTCGTGATGCCGACACCCTGCTGGAGCTGTCTGAGACCAGTAAACGCGCGGTTATTCTGATGGCGGCCTGGCTGGGTCAGGCGCGTTTGATCGACAATAAAACGGTTGAATTATCCCAGTAGACAGGGGTTAAAAAACGGGCAATACTGCCCTCAACACTTGCCCGGCGGCACTCGCGTTTGCCGGGCCTACGTAGGCCGGGTAAGCATAGCGCCACCCGGCAAAGCACCAGGACAGTAAAGGTAAAGTTATGATTCGCACTATGCTGCAGGGCAAACTCCACCGCGTGAAAGTGACTCAGGCGGACCTGCACTATGAAGGCTCCTGCGCTATCGATCAGGAGTTCCTCGACGCGGCAGGGATTCTGGAAAACGAAGCCATTGATATCTGGAACGTGAGCAACGGCAAGCGCTTCTCCACCTACGCCATCGCCGCTGAACGCGGTTCACGCATCATTTCCGTGAATGGTGCGGCTGCGCACTGCGCGGCTGTCGGTGATATCGTGATTATCGCAAGCTTTGTCACCATGTCCGACGCCGAAGCCCGCACATGGCGTCCGAATGTGGCCTATTTCGAAGGCGACAACGAAATGAAACGTACCGCGAAGGCGATTCCTGTTCAGGTTGCCTGAGTCTTACCCCTGCGGCTGGTTGCTGATCAGCCGCGACATGGTCTCTAACGAATCCGTTCTTAAGATATATAAGCGCTTCAATAAGAACGGATTATCGCCCGGCTTCACCTTCCCTTTTACCGTCGTCACCGCCATGTGGAATCCTGCGTCATTCGCCGCCTGAACCGCGGTGGCATTGTATCCACCAAACGGATATGACAGATACAGCACATGCGGATTGAACTGGTTCAACGCCCGACGCGAACGCTCAAAATCAAACAAGATGTTGTGATAGCTGCGGCTCAGCAAAATCGGATGGTGATAACCGTCCACGCGATGCAGGAAGTGAGTATGCGACTGAATATCAAACACATCCTGAATCTGCTCGAGCTCTGAAACACTCATAAACTGCAGCGATTTCGGCCCCCACTTCTGCGGGTAGCGCTTGATACGCGACGAGATGATAAACGCAGTCGCTTTGAAGCCATACTCTTTGAGAATGGGATAAGCGTAACGATTGACCGACTTCAGACCGTCATCAAAGGTAATCACCACTGAACGCGCTGGCAGGTTCATCTTGTTACGCACATAACCTTCAAGCTGGTACATCGTCAGCGTGGTGTAACCCTGATCGCGCAGCCACGTCATCTGGTTGCTGAAGGCTCGCACGGAGGTGGTGGTCGAGGTGTGACGAAAACGGGTGTTTTCTTCATCACGCAAAATGTGGTGATAGGTGAGGATCGGAATACCGTTATCTTCCTGCGCATCCAGGCTGCTGACCCACGCCAGGCGGTTGCCAATACGGATTTGATACCACGTCTGGTGCAGACCATCTTTGAGCTTGCTGATAATCGGATAACGCAAGTTATCGGCCAGCACGCCAAACGGTGCACTGCCCACATTGGGTGCGTTGTACACCGGTGTATCACGCCAGGTCACCAGGTTTTGATTGCTCAGCGGCTTGTTCAAATCACCGAGCGTGTCTTCCACGCGCTGATTCCCCTGCACAGGCTCCAGATGGCCTTTGTCGATAAAGCCCGTGCCAAAGCCAAAGCTGAATTCATAGTAGTCAGCGTTGGTCGGCACGACAGCCAGAATTTGCCCGGCACGCACATTCCCGACCGTCACCACATCATTGCCCACCTGCGCCCAGATAATGGCATCTTCAGTGGTTTGCATGTAGCGGGCAGGCTGCCCGTGCTGGCTAAGCAGACTGGCGCTGACGCTGCCAGAAAGAAGGAGAAGAAATGAGAAAATAACGCGAATCAGCATGCGCTCAGAACCGAAACGATAAGTCAGATGATAGTGTAACAAAAGCACCATCAATACCAATGGTTAATTGGCATACAGGTCATGGAGCAGCACAAACGGCGGATGCTTTTGCTGCTGATGCCAAAGACTGGTGACTTCAGGCCCGCCCTGCGCCACGATCGCTTCTCGGAACGCCTCGCTACTGTAGGTCTCGCGCAGCGGCACCATTGATTCAAGCAGTGAATAGTTAATGCCGGAGATCACTTCGCAATGCGAGTGTTTGTGGCTCATCAGTGCGGCCGTTCGGTACGGCGCGGCACCGGTGATGTCCGTCAGAAAAATAACCCCGTTACCCGAATCCGCCTGATGCAGCGCGTCACACATCATGCGGCTGAGCATGCTGGTGCTAAGGCCACGCCAATAGTTCACCGCCCGGCATTGCACCAGCGGTCCACATTTCTTTTCCAGACGATCCAGTAGCACTTGTGCGCTGTCATCGTGACAGGCAATCACCCAACCCAACATAGTCCGGCTCCTTAGCAGGCAAGTAGTTTAGCGGAGTGAAAGTTGAGGAGGGGTGAGTTCGATCAAGAGTTTGCCCCTCTCCGTGCGAAGAGGGGCGAAATAATCAGCTACGCAGGCCGCGACCACGCTGGATTAAATACCAGCACAGGATATAGAACGCGATGATAAACACTGCCAGCACCGCGACGGTGGTGAACAGCGGCACATCGGTAATGCCGAGGAAGCCAAAGCGGAAGCCGCTAATCATGTAGACAATCGGGTTAAGGTGCGACAGCGCCTGCCAGAACGGTGGCAGCAGCGTCAGCGAGTAAAACACCCCGCCAAGATAGGTCAGCGGCGTCAGCACGAACGTCGGGATCAGGCTGATATCGTCAAAGGTTTTGGCAAACACGGCATTCAGCAGACCCGCCAGCGAGAACAGCACCGCCGTCAGCAGCAACGTCAGCGCCACGAACAGCCAGGAGTGCACCTGGAAGGGCACGAAGAACAGTGAAATTGCCGTGACCAGAATCCCCACACACAGCCCACGCGCCACGCCGCCGCCAACATAGCCCGCGATAATGACATGCGTTGGCACGGGTGCCACCAGCAGCTCTTCAATGTTGCGCTGGAACTTGGCGCTGAAGAACGAAGAGGCCACGTTGGCATAGGCGTTGGTGATCACCGCCATCATGATCAGGCCCGGCACGATAAACTGCATGTAGGTAAAACCATGCATATCGCCAATCCGGGAGCCAATCAGGTTACCGAAAATGATGAAATAGAGGGTCATGGTGATGACCGGCGGAACCAGGGTCTGGATCCAGATGCGCATAAAGCGATTGATCTCTTTGGCCCAGATACTTTTCAGCGCCACCCAATACAACTGCATCATGCCTGCTCTCCTGACTTATTGTGAACCAGCGTGACGAACAGCTCTTCCAGGCGGTTGGCTTTGTTACGCATACTCAATACCTGCACGCCCTGCTCGCTCAGCTGAGCAAAGACGCTGTTGATCCCCTGCTCGCGCAGCACTTCCACTTCCAGCGTGGAGGTATCGACCAGACGGTACTGATAGCCATCCAGCTTTGGCAGTGGGCTTTTCGCCGCCAGATCGAGAATAAAAGTCTCGGACTTCAGCTTCGACAGCAGGTTTTTCATTGAAGTGTTTTCGACCAGCTCACCGTGCTGAATGATACCGATGTTGCGGCACAGCATTTCGGCTTCTTCCAGATAGTGAGTGGTGAGAATAATGGTGGTGCCTTTGTCGTTGAGATCTTTCAGGAAGCCCCACATCGAGCGGCGGAGTTCGATATCCACGCCTGCTGTTGGTTCATCGAGGATCAGCAGTTTTGGCTCATGCATCAGCGCACGGGCAATCATCAGACGGCGCTTCATCCCGCCTGATAACATCCGTGCACGTTCGTTGCGCTTTTCCCACAAATCGAGCTGCTTTAGATACTTTTCGCTACGCTCAACTGCTTCTTTTCGCTCAACGCCGTAGTAGCCAGCCTGGTTGACAACAATCTGCTGCACGGTTTCAAACGGGTTGAAGTTGAATTCCTGCGGCACCAGGCCGAGCTGGCGTTTGGCGTTCACCACCTCTTTATCCAGGTCGTAACCAAAGACGTTCACCTGGCCAGAAGACTTGTTGACCAGCGAACTGATTATCCCGATGGTGGTGGATTTCCCCGCACCGTTAGGCCCGAGCAGCGCATAAAAATCCCCTGCCTCGACCTTCAGGTCAATGCCACGCAGCGCCTGAACGCCACCTGGATAGGTCTTTTTAAGCTGTTTTAGTTCAAGTGCAATACTCATTCAATTTCTCTTTTTAAAATCTTGCAATCGATGTGTGGTATGAAATAAAGCCGAGTTGACCTATATTAGCGCAACGCATTTACTGGGATACAGGCCATTACCCTCCATGAACGACATAGATACACTCATCAGCAATAATGCACTATGGTCAAAAATGCTGGTGGAAGAGGATCCCGGTTTTTTTCAGAAACTGTCGCAGGCGCAGAAGCCGCGCTTCCTGTGGATTGGTTGCTCCGACAGCCGTGTTCCAGCCGAACGTCTGACGGGTCTGGAACCTGGCGAGCTTTTTGTTCACCGTAACGTGGCCAACCTGGTCATCCACACCGACCTGAACTGTCTCTCCGTTGTTCAGTATGCGGTAGACGTGCTGGAAGTCGAGCACATCATTATCTGTGGACACTACGGCTGCGGTGGCGTACAGGCAGCGGTAGAGAATCCAGAGCTGGGTCTTATCAACAACTGGCTGCTGCACATCCGTGATATCTGGTTCAAACACAGCTCTCTGCTGGGCGAAATGCCACAAGAACGCCGCATGGACACCCTGTGCGAGCTGAACGTGATGGAACAGGTCTACAACCTCGGCCACTCCACCATCATGCAGTCAGCGTGGAAACGTGGGCAGAAGGTGAATATCCACGGCTGGGCTTACGGCATTCACGACGGCCTGCTGCGCGATCTCGACGTGAGCGCGACCAACCGTGAAAGCCTGGAACAGGGCTACCGCAAAGCGCTGTCCAACCTGCACACACGTCACAGCAACCACAAATAAGTCCGTAAAAAAGCCGGGTGGCGGCTTCGCCTTACCCGGCCTTGTATTATTCCTCTCGTGCAGAAAGAACCGGCCAGTTATTTCTGCCTGCAGTCCGGACGCCGTATCCGGCCTTAGATTTCGAATCTGT
>NZ_JBJDNI010000031.1:0-68065 GCF_044900545.1 Scandinavium sp. NPDC088450
CTGTAAAGGCACGATGAGGTCTCTTCTGTTTTGTTAGCGCAACCAGTAGATCACACTTCATCGTGCTTTTCACTTTTGTGGGGATACCTCAGCCCCAAGGGAGAGGGAATGGAATGTGCGGTTGTTTTGCACCCTCTCCCCGTGGGAGAGGGTTGGGGAGAGGGCATCAGGCCGCAGAGGACTTAAACCCCATACCCCATCATTTTCAGCAACTGCTGGGCATGTTGCACCGCCGCCTGGCGATGTGCCACGCCGAGCTTCTGATACAAATTGCGAATATGCGTTTTGATGGTCGTGGCCGCCACGTCCAGCTCTCCGGCAATCTGTTCATTGCTGTAGCCTGAATAAATCAGCCCTAACACCTGCCACTCGCGTTGCGTGAGGGGGCTGGTGCGGATCAGTTCCGGCACTTCAGGGTGATTCAGCAGACGTTCAACGAAGTTCTCGTCGAAATGCGCGAATTTATGCCGATGATGCTGGTTAATCTCACGCAGAATGCGCTGTGCACGATGCTGCTCCAGCTCCGGTAACGTGTTGAGCTGAATCAACTGACGCAGCTGCTGCGCCATCGCTTCACCTTCAATCACGAAGTGGCTGATAAAACCGGTGCGGTTAGCGAGCGTCAACGCTTCCATCAGCACGCGCTGGGCATCGTTCTTCCGGCTCGCCTGCCAGTAAAGCTGATTGAGCAGCAGCAGGTTGCGGTTGAGATCGCTCATCAGACGCAGGCTGCGGGCATTTTCATTGAGTTCTTCCAGCACGATTTCGGCGGGTTCAAATTCACCCAGCAGAATCTGTGCGCGGGCGATATTGCGCCACTGGCTTTGCAGGAAGTGGTTATTGGCAAACTCCGGTTTTGGCGTGTGGCGCAGCCAGTTGGCGGCGGATTTCTTATCGCCAATCATCTGCCAGTAAATCACGCGCACTTTATCGGCGTTCGAGACCCAATCGCTGTGATACTGCCCATTGCCGAGCAGGTTTTCCAGACGGTTGAGATGATTGCGGGCGTTATCCAGATCGCCACGCGCCAGCGAACTTTGTACCAGCAGCGCCAGGCATTGTAACTGCTGCTGAGGCTGGAAATTCGCCAGCACTTCCATTCCGTGACGAGCGCTCATTTCCGCTTCATCCAGACGCGCCCAGGCCCACAGCAGTTGCGCGCGAATGCGCAACAGGAACTCGTGCATCGGCAACTGTTCAAGATGTTGCTCGCGAATCAGCTGGAAGGCTTTTTCCTGAGTTTCCCACGCGGCTTGTAAAAAGCCCTGCGCGAACAGGATTTCGCCTTGTTGGATCAGGCTCCACAGCGCGTAGTGCCAGACCTCATGGCGACGCGCCATCTGTTCGGTTTGCTGCATCACCGCCAGCGACTTGCTGAGTTTCCCCTGGCAATGCAACACTTCGCCGTGTACCGAGGTGGCAACGATACGGCTGTAATAACTGGCGAGCGGCAATTCATCGAGCGCGACCATCGCCAGACGCTCGGCTTCATCAGGATTGCCATCGTTGATAGCAACCTGTGCCCTAAGGGCGTTGAAATCGGCGTGCATCGTCGCATCCATTTCGCCGCTCATCTCTGCTTCCGCGCGGGCCAGCAGCGTGTTCACTTCGCTGTAGCGATGCTGGCTCTGCATCAGCCAGGCCTGCAACAACACCAGGCGCGGGTTTTCCAGCAGGCTTTCCCACGGAAGGGCCGCCAAAGACTCTTCCAGCAATGAGAGTTCGCTGTGATGGAACAAGCCCCAGGCGTGATTGAGCAGAATGTCTCGCAGCATTTTTGCATCACCCGCAGACAGCGCGTGATGGATGGCTTCGCTAGGGAAGCCTTGCGCCATCCAGCTTTCGGCGGCAGAGCGGTGAATGTCTGGCAGTTCGGTAGCCAGTTCCCACTGGCAACGCTGACGCAGGAAGCTGCCAAACAGCGGGTGGAAGCTGAACCACTCGCCGGAGTTGTCCATGCGTTGCAAGAACAAACCCTGACGCTCGACTTCTTCCAGCCGCATTTGGCCGTTTTCTTCCCCGGTGACGCGCACAATCAGCGCATCGTTCATCGAGCGCAGCAGGGAGCTTTTCAGCAGGAAATGACGGGTCGGCAAATCCACATTATCCAGCACTTCATCCACCAGATAATCGGACAGATGGCTGGCGTTGATGCCTGCCAGACGACGCGCCGAGTGATGAACCGCACTGTTATTTTGACGAGCGGATAACGCAATAAGCTGTAACGCCGTTGCCCAACCGGCAACGTCATCACACATGCGGCTGCTTTCTGCGGCTTCAATCGGGGAGGTCAGACGGCAGTCGAAAAACTGCTTCGCCTCCTGGTGATTAAAGGCCAACTGCTGGCTGCCAATTTCGAGCAGCTGATCGCGCACGCGCAAATTGGCGATACCCAACTGCGGCAGATTTCGCGACAGCACGACCAGCGTCATGTTTTCCGGTTGATGGCGCAGGAAAAAGCGCATCGCATCGTGGATAACCGGGTTGGTTATCAGATGATAATCGTCAATCACCAGCAGCAGAGGTTTCTGCCAGGCGTTGAGTTCAATAAAAAGCTGCGCAAACAGCGAGGTCAGGCTGGCATATTGCCGTTTCTGCACCATGGTCTCACTGGCAGCACAATGGCCGCCGGTCGCCTGCTGAATGGCCGCAATCAGATAGCTGGCAAAACGTTCCTGCTGGTTATCTCCGTCATCCAGAGAGAACCAGCCCAGTTCGCTTTTCCCTGCCGCCCACTGTGAAATGAGAGTGGTTTTTCCGTATCCTGCCGGACTTGTTACCAGCGCAAGACGGTAATTGTTCGCGCCGGAAAGTTTCGCCAGTAACCGCTCACGAACCACTGTGTGTTCGAGGCGGACAGGGCGACTTAATTTTGACGGAATCAACATAGGGTTATCACTTCACTGTGAGAGTAAGAGGTTTGTTTTTTTCGCGCTTCGTAATTAATGTCTATTAAGGTCGGCCAATCGCTTAATTATTGCAAGTTATGTCCGAATTTTATGCTTATGATTTTGCACTCTGTCACAATTCTTAATGAAGGTTAAACGAAGACACTGAAACCGGTGCCAGTGCGCGTCGTTACTGGTTTTGCTAATTCGACGAAAATTTATTGAACCCCGGTTTTAATCAATAAGGTCATTCTTAAGCATTTATAATTCAGGGACGGGATAGTCAGAAAATAAAACATTAATCCGGTGGGGAATGCGGAATTATTATTACACGTAAGTAATCATTTCCAGCATTTCACCTATTTAGCCAAACGATCGTTCACCGTTTGCAACAATCCTGGAGTAAAACTGAGCAGAACCGGTGTGAGAGGCTAACGTTATAGTGGCGGCGATCACACTTCTCGCTCATCCCTGCTACTCCTCCCTGGCTAATGCCCGCCAGGATGAGGACGTTGGCAGGGTAGCCTGGCACACTAGCTCTAACGTTTTAGCTAACAGGATTGGACCCCTTATGTCACAGCCAACCTTCAATAAAGAACAGTTTCAGGCTGCGCTGACGCGTCAGTGGCAGCGATATGGCCTCCAGAGCGCGACTGAAATGACGCAACGTCAGTGGTGGCGCGCCGTGAGCGGTGCCCTGGCGGAAATGCTGGCGGCGCAACCCGTGGCGAAGCCTGAGAAGAACCAGCGCCATGTGAACTACATTTCGATGGAGTTCCTGATTGGCCGTTTGACGGGCAACAACTTGCTGAACCTCGGCTGGTATCAGGAAGTCACTGACGTGCTGAAAGGGCACGATATTTCGCTGACCGACCTGCTGGAAGAAGAAATTGACCCGGGTCTGGGCAACGGTGGGCTGGGGCGACTGGCCGCATGTTTCCTGGATTCGATGGCGACAGTCGGCCAGTCCGGTACGGGTTATGGCCTCAACTATCAGTACGGTCTGTTCCGTCAGTCTTTTGCCGACGGGCAGCAGATGGAAGCGCCGGACGACTGGCACCGTAACAGCTACCCTTGGTTCCGCCACAACGAAGCGCTGGACGTGCAGGTTGGCATTGGCGGTAAAGTGGTGAAAGGCCACTGGGAACCCGCATTTACCATGGTCGGCCAGGCGTGGGACTTGCCTGTTCTGGGCTACCGTAATGGCGTGGCTCAGCCGCTGCGTCTGTGGCAGGCCACGCATGCACATCCGTTTAACCTGACGAAATTCAACGACGGCGATTTCCTGCGTGCTGAGCAGCAGGGTATCGACGCCGAAAAACTGACGAAAGTCCTCTATCCGAACGACAACCATCTGGCGGGCAAAAAGCTGCGCCTGATGCAGCAGTACTTCCAGTGTGCTTGTTCCGTGGCTGATATTCTGCGTCGCCATCATCTGGCGGGCCGCAAGCTGGCAGAGCTGCCGAAGTTTGAAGTCATTCAGTTGAACGACACTCACCCGACAATCGCTATCCCTGAACTGCTGCGTGTGCTGATTGACGAGCATCAGATGAGCTGGGACGACGCCTGGGCTATCACCAGCAAAACCTTCGCCTACACCAACCATACACTGATGCCAGAAGCGCTGGAGTGCTGGGATGAGAAGCTGGTGAAAGCGCTGCTGCCGCGTCACATGCAAATCATCAACGACATCAACAAGCGCTTTAAAGTACTGGTCGACAAAACCTGGCCGGGCGACGACGCTGTTTGGGCGAAGCTGGCTGTGGTGCATGACAAGCAGGTTCGCATGGCGAACATGTGCGTGGTGAGCGGCTTCGCGGTCAACGGTGTGGCGGCGCTGCACTCTGATTTGGTGGTGAAGGACTTGTTCCCGGAATATCACCAGTTGTGGCCGAACAAATTCCATAACGTGACCAACGGCATCACGCCGCGTCGCTGGATTAAACAGTGCAACCCGGCGCTGGCGGCGCTGCTCGATAAGAGCCTGAAAAAAGAGTGGGCCAACGATTTAGACCAGTTGATCAACCTGGAAAAATACGCTGACGACGCGAAATTCCGCAAAACGTATCGCGACATCAAGCTGGCGAATAAACAGCGCCTGGCGGAGTTTGTGAAGCACCGTACCGGGATTGAAATTAACCCTGCGGCAATTTTCGATATTCAGATTAAACGCCTGCACGAATACAAGCGTCAGCACCTGAACCTGCTGCACATTCTTGCGCTCTATAAAGAGATTCGCGAAAACCCGAAAGCCGACCGCGTGCCACGCGTGTTCCTGTTCGGTGCCAAAGCCGCTCCGGGGTACTACCTGGCGAAGAACATCATTTTCGCTATCAACAAAGTGGCTGAAGCGGTCAACAACGACCCGAAAGTCGGCGACAAGCTGAAGGTCGTGTTCCTGCCGGATTACTGTGTGTCGGCGGCTGAAATGCTGATCCCGGCGGCGGATGTTTCCGAGCAGATTTCCACAGCGGGCAAAGAAGCTTCGGGTACCGGCAACATGAAGCTGGCACTGAACGGCGCGTTAACCGTCGGTACGCTGGACGGCGCGAACGTTGAAATTGCGGAGAAAGTCGGCGAAGAAAACATCTTCATTTTCGGCCATACCGTGGAAGAGGTGAAAGCCCTCAAGGCCAAAGGCTATGACCCGCTGAAGTGGCGCAAGAAAGACAAAGTGCTGGATGCGGTGCTCAAAGAGCTGGAAAGCGGCAAGTACAGCGACGGCGACAAACATGCGTTTGACCAGATGCTGCACAGCATGGGCAAGCAGGGCGGCGACCCGTATCTGGTGATGGCCGATTTCGCGGCTTACGTGGAAGCACAGAAGAAAGTCGACGAACTGTATCGTGACCAGGAAGCCTGGACGCGTGCGGCGATCCTCAATACCGCGCGTTGCGGCATGTTCAGCTCGGATCGTTCTATCCGTGATTATCAGAGCCGTATCTGGCAGGCGAAACGTTAAGGGAGCGCTATGGAGAGCAAACGTCTGGACAATGCCGCGCAGGCGGCGGGCATCAGCCCAAGTTACATCAATGCCCACGGCAAACCTCAGTCAATTGGTGCCGACACCAAGCGACGTTTGCTCGACGCAATGCATCACAGCTCAACGGCCACCAAAGTGGCCGTCACCCCGGTGCCCAACGTGCTGGTCTTCACCCACGGCAAGAAAATGTCGTTAGCAGTGGAAGGCAACGGTGATTATCACTGGCTGCTGACCACCGAAGAGGGCGCGCAACATCAGGGCAATGCCAGCGCGGGTAAAGCGCTGACGCTTCCGTCTCGTTTGCCCGAGGGCTATCACACGCTGACATTAACCCAGAGCGAAAGCCGTTGGCACTGCCGGGTGATTGTTGCCCCTGAACGCTGCTATGAACCTCAGGCGTTGAAGCAGGGCAAAAAGCTGTGGGGCAGCTGCGTGCAGCTCTACACCTTACGTTCTGAACATAACTGGGGAATCGGCGATTTCGGCGACCTGAAAGTGATGTTGCCGGAAATCGCCCGTCGCGGCGGCTCGTTCATCGGCCTCAACCCGATTCATGCGCTTTATCCTGCGAACCCGGAAAGCGCCAGCCCTTACAGCCCTTCTTCACGCCGTTGGCTGAACGTGATTTATATCGACGTGAACGCGGTAGAAGATTTCCGCCAAAGCAAAGAAGCGCAGGAGTGGTGGACACTGCCGACCACTCAGCAGACGCTGAAATCTGCCCGTGATGCCGAGTGGGTGGATTACGCGACTGTCACCGCATTGAAAATTACTGCTCTGCGCATGGCATGGAAAGGGTTCTCAACACGCGACGACGACCAGATGGCGGCCTTCCGTCAGTTCGCGCTCAATGAAGGTGAAAGCCTGTACTGGCAAGCGGCGTTTGATGCGCTGCACGCTTATCAGGTTAAAGAAGACGAGATGCGCTGGGGCTGGCCAGCCTGGCCGGAAGCGTATCAGGATATCGACAGCCCGGAAGTGAAAGCGTTCTGCGAGAAACATGCCGACGAAGTGGATTTCTTCCTCTGGCTGCAATGGCTGGCCTGGTGCCAGTTCGCCGCCTGTTGGAATGAATGCCAACAGCACGAGATGCCGATTGGCCTGTATCGCGACCTTGCGGTTGGCGTGGCGGAAGGCGGGTCGGAAACCTGGTGTGACCGCGAGCTGTATTGCCTGAAAGCCTCCGTTGGCGCACCGCCGGATATCCTCGGGCCGCTTGGGCAGAACTGGGGTTTACCGCCGATGGACCCGCATATCATTACTGCCCGCGCCTATGAGCCGTTTATCGATTTGCTGCGGGCCAATATGCAAAACTGCGGCGCACTGCGTATCGACCATGTGATGTCCGTCCTGCGTTTGTGGTGGATACCTTATGGCGAAACCGCTGACCACGGCGCGTATGTGCATTATCCGGTGGACGATTTGCTGTCGATTCTGGCGCTGGAGAGCAAACGTCATCAGTGCATGGTTATCGGGGAAGATCTCGGCACGGTGCCGGTGGAAATCGTCGGCAAACTGCGTAAGAGCGGCGTCTACTCCTACAAAGTGCTCTATTTCGAAAGCGACCACGAGAAGACATTCCGCGCGCCAAAAGCGTATCCAGAGCAGTCGATGGCCGTGGCAACGACGCACGATTTGCCGACGCTCAGAGGCTACTGGGAAAGCGGGGATTTAACGCTGGGTAAAACGCTGGGCTTATATCCGGATGAAGTTATCCTGCGCGGCCTGTATCAGGATCGCGAACTGGCGAAGCAAGGTTTGCTGGAAGCACTGCATAAATACGGCTGTTTGCCAAAACGCGCCGGGCATAAAGCAACGCTGATGAGCATGACCAGCACGCTAAATCGCGGGATGCAGCGTTATATCGCAGACAGCAACAGTGCGCTGCTGGGCCTTCAGCCGGAAGACTGGCTGGACATGGCCGGGCCGGTCAACATTCCGGGCACCAGTTACCAGTATAAAAACTGGAGACGCAAGCTTTCCACCACTATAGAAGCGATGTTCGCCGATGAGTCGGTGAATAAGTTGATTAAAGATTTGGATAAGCGTCGGAAGGCGGCGGGGAAATAAAAGAGCAAGCGGGTCGCGAAGAATTCGTAGGCCCGCGCAAGCGAAGCGCCGCCGGGCGAAAATGCCTGATGGCGCTGCGCTTATCAGGCCTACATGAATGCAGGCCTGCAAGCGAAATCAGTAGTAAGAGTGCTCACCACGCTGGTGTTCAGTCAGGTCACGAACGCCTTTCAGCTCAGGGAATTCGTTCAGCAGCTGCTTCTCGATCCCTTCTTTCAGCGTCACATCCACCATTGAACAACCGTTACAACCGCCGCCGAATTGCAGGATCGCAAACCCTTCATCGGTGATTTCCATCAGCGAGACGCGACCGCCATGGCCGGCAAGCTGCGGGTTAACCGTCGCCTGCAGCATGTACTCAACGCGCTCCATCAGCGGGGCATCGTCAGAGACTTTACGCATCTTGGCGTTTGGTGCTTTCAGCGTCAGCTGAGACCCTAACTGATCGGTCACGAAGTCGATGTCCGCATCTTCAAGATACGGCGCGCTCAGCTCATCAACGTACGCGGTCAGCAGGTCAAATTTCAGGGCAGTGTCGGTGGCTTCCACCGCATCCGGCGGGCAGTAAGAAACACCGCATTCAGCGTTTGGGGTACCAGGATTGATCACAAATACACGGATTTGTGTCCCTTCTTCCTGATTCGCCAGCAGTTTGGCAAAGTGCGCTTGTGCAGCATCGGAAATACGGATCATAGCTTTGGCCTAATAGTTGACTACTTTAGTCGGTTATAATACGCCCATCACAGAGGGTCTACAAGGTGCGACACAGGCACCATACCTGAACTGACGCGGCGCCGTTTTGCAAAAGCAGGCGGGAAAGCTCGGCTACGGTGGTACCGGTCGTGACGACATCGTCCACAAGGGCGATATGGAGACCCCTAACCGCAAATTCAAGCTGAAAGGCATTTTTCAGGTTCTGCCTGCGTAACCTCGCGGAAAGCTGATGCTGTGTGGCTGTCGGCCGTATTCGGCGTATCGCTTCTGGCTGATAACGAATGCCAAGCCAGCGGGAAAGGGGTTGGCACAGCAAGTCTGCCTGGTTGTAGCCTCGTCGCCAGTGGCGGCGTTGCCATAAAGGGACGGCGACCAGCAAATCCGCGGTCTGCGGTTGCTCTTTTATCCTCAGCAACAATAACCTCGCCAGCGCTCGTGTGAGTTCGGGCTTGTTACTGAACTTCCAGCGCTTAATCAATGTGGACAGCGGGGCGACATAATCGTTGACCGTCACCAGCGTTTGCCAGGGCGGTTCGTGGCGTAAGCAGCGTCCACACACCACCGTTTTGCTGGTGGCGGGCAATCCACATTGCGGGCAAAGTGAGAGGC
Source organism: Scandinavium sp. NPDC088450 (assembly GCF_044900545.1). Taxonomy (NCBI): domain Bacteria; kingdom Pseudomonadati; phylum Pseudomonadota; class Gammaproteobacteria; order Enterobacterales; family Enterobacteriaceae; genus Scandinavium; species Scandinavium sp. NPDC088450. The sequence continues at coordinate 9,265 of NZ_JBJDNI010000031.1, forward strand.
TCGAACTCACCGCGCGTGTGCAGCGAGAGCAGATGCCCCAATGCGCCAGCGCCAACGGCATTTGGCATAGCCAGCACGAGCCGTGGACTGATAGCATATCGCTTCCTCCTTTTAGAACAGTGAACGGGAACAGTAACGGATGAACGACATCGGGTGGCAAACCAAAGGCGAAGGAAATACGCATCTTGTGCTGCTGCACGGATGGGGGCTGAACGCGGAAGTCTGGGATTGCATAACCTCTGAACTCAGCTCGCATTTCACACTGCATTTGGTCGACCTGCCAGGGTTTGGTCGCAGTCAGGGTTTCGGGGCGATGTCACTGGAAGCGATGACGGAGACGGTGCTGGCAAAAGCGCCGGAAAAAGCCGTCTGGCTCGGCTGGAGTTTGGGGGGCCTTGTGGCAAGCCTTGCTGCACTTACGGCACCTGAGCGAGTGCAGGCGCTGGTTACGGTCGCGTCCTCGCCTTGTTTCTGCGCCCAAACGGAGTGGCCGGGAATCAAACCGGAAGTGCTTTCTGGTTTTCAGCATCAGTTGAGTGAGGATTTCCAGCGCACGGTCGAGCGTTTTCTTGCACTGCAAACGATGGGCACAGAGAGCGCGCGTCAGGATGCTCGAAAACTGAAAAGCGCGGTGCTGGCACTGCCGATGCCTTCGACAGAAGTGCTAAACAGTGGCCTCGAAATCCTGAAAACGGCTGATCTGCGCGACGCGCTGACTACCCTGAAAATGCCGTTCCTGCGGCTGTATGGTCATCTCGATGGCCTGGTGCCGCGCAAGGTGGTGCCACTGCTTGATGCGCTGTGGCCGCAAAGCCAGTCTTACGTTTTTCCTAAAGCGGCACATGCTCCGTTCATTTCGCATCCCACCGAATTTTGTCAGCAGCTGCTGGCGCTCAGGCAGGTGATTCTCTGATTTTTAAGGCAAACTGGCGAAAATTCCATTAGCGACAATACTTAGTGAAGCGCTGTGTTTTTGCTACAGCGTTCACATAAAATGGTCATATGGAGAGTACGGCTATGAAATTTGCTTCAGGTATTGTTGCGGCACTGGTTATGGGCTCCATCTCTTTTGGCGCTTTTGCGGCTAAAGAAATTTCTAAAGAAGATGCGGCGAAAATGAACCTGACCAAAATTGGTTCGGTGACCACTTCGCGTACGACTTCGCCGATGGACGCTAAGCGCGACCTGTCGAAGAAAGCCGATGAAAAAGGCGGGACGTATTTTGTGGTGATTGCGGGTGAGAAGAACGAGAAAACCGTTCACGCTAACGCAGACGTCTACAAGTAAAAGCAAAAAGCGGGCTCAGGCCCGCTTCTTCTTTTTTTAGGACTGAAGAACCCACCACTCCCTAACGCAGGCTTTCCCTTCCGGGCAACTTTTACAGCTTCCGCTCAAACACTCAGAGACATCGTCCGTCACGCGCTTCGCTTTACCCATCGCTTCCAGACGCAGCAACATGGCTTCAATCATCGGCTGCGGCGTGTGCAGGACATGGCTGAGCTGTTGCACCTCCATTCGTCCTTGTAGCGCCAGCGTATCCCGCAGTTCAATCATCGAAGCCATAATGCATTCCTTAGTGGCAGTCGCCAGCCGGGCTGTTACAGCAGCTTTCGACCGTTTTGCGAGTGGCCAGCAAATTCACATTCACCCGGCTACGAGCGCGGCGCAACAGGCCAATGACCACAACGTTGAACAGCACCACGGCCAGAATACAGACCAGGCTATAACGCGGATGCTGCTGGAAGCTGCTGACCTGATAGAACACTGTGGAGAGTGAGTACGCGATATTCAGGCCCCACAGCACTGAGAAGCCCATCCAGCCACGGCTCGATTCACGGGAAATTGCGCCCATCACCGAAATGCACGGGATATAAAGCAGAACGAAGATCAGGTAGCTGTAGGCCGCCGCGGCGCTGCCAAATTTGCTGCTCATCACGCCCATCGCGCCGGTCGCCATTTCACCGTCGCCTTTACTGGCTTCAATCGGGTTAGCCAGCACGCTCAGGCTGAAGGTGTCTTTCAGGCTTTGCCAGGTTTCCCCTGCGGCGGCACCCAGTTCATCCAGCACATTAAACGTCGCCGGGTCGAACGCTTCCTGTTGGATATTTTCGGCGGTGTAAAGCGTGTTCAGTGTACCGACCACCACTTCTTTCGCCATCGCACCCGTGAACAGGCCTACTGTCGCCTGCCAGTTATCTTCATGCACACCAATCGGCTTGAACAGCGGGGTTATCACGCGGCTGACAGAGGCCAGCGCGGAATCGTTGATATTGTCCGCCGCTTTACCGCTCAGCGTGAAGCTGTTCAATGCGCTGAGGAAGATGCTGACAATCACAATCACTTTACCGGCACGCAGGACAAAGCCTTTCAGGCGCTGCCAGGTTTGAATGATCAGGCTTTTCAGATGCGGAACGTGATAAACCGGCAGCTCCATCACAAACGGTGAAGCCTCCCCACGCATGATGGTGTGCTTGAGCATCAGGCCGGTCAGGATAGCCATCACAATGCCCAGCACATACAGCGAGAACACCGCCAGCGCGCCTTGCTGGCCAAAAAAGGCCGCAGCAAAAACGGCGAAGATAGCCAAGCGTGCGCCACAGGACATAAACGGTGCCATCATGATGGTCATCAGACGCTCACGCGGAGCATCCAGCGTGCGTGCACCCATCACCGACGGCACGTTACAGCCAAAGCCGACAATCAGCGGCACGAAGGATTTGCCCGGCAGCCCCAGCGACTGCATCAGGCGGTCCATCACGAACGCCGCACGCGCCATGTAACCGGAGTCCTCAAGGAACGAGAGGAACAGGTACATCATGCCGATTTGTGGCACCAGCGGCAGTACGGTGTTGATCCCGCCGCCAATCCCCTGTGCGAGGAAAATCGTCAGCCATTGAGGGAAGTGCAGGGTAGCGCCAACCCACTGAATGCCGTGAATAAAGAGAGCGACCGAACCGCCGTCAAAAATCGGCTGTAAAGCTCCGCCAATGTTGATCGCCAGCAGGAACATCAAGTACATGACGAACAGGAAAATCGGCAGACCGAGGAAACGGTTAAGAATGACTTTATCGACCGCGGTGGTGAACCGGCTCGGTTCGGCGGTAAGGGTGTTACTGACCACGTCGCACACGGCGGCGATGGTTTGATAACGGGCATCGGCGATATGCAGCGCCGGATCGTCCATCTCGGTTTTCAGCCGAGCTTCTGCCACATCGAGTTGCTGCGCGGCTTCACCAGCGTAATTGCGGCTGTAAATATCGCCTTCGAGCATTTGCAGGCCTAACCAGCGACGCTGCTTTAATGGCATTTCTGGGCTGATAGCCTGCGCCAGCCAGTCGGCTTCACGCAGCAGCGGTTTGGCGTAATGCACCAGCTCGATATCGTCGTTGGCCTGATGGCGGTCGATGCTCATCTTCAGGGCTTCAATGCCGCGGCCACGGGTCGACACCAGCGGAATAACGGGGCAGCCAAGACGTGCAGCCAACGCATCCACTTCAATGCGAATTTGTTGCTTCTCGGCGATATCCAGCATGTTCAGCGCCACGATGCAGGGAATGCCCAGTTCCAGCAATTGCAGCGTCAGGTACAGGTTGCGTTCAAGGTTGGAAGCATCCACCACGTTAATCAGCAAATCAGCATCGCCACTGAGGATGTAGTGGCAGGCAATTTGTTCATCCAGCGAGGTTTGTGAAGAGATGGTGGTCAGCGAATAGGTGCCGGGCAGGTCAACCAGCGTCACCTGATGGTCGGTGGTGCTGAACTGGCCTTCTTTACGCTCAACGGTGACACCCGCCCAATTCCCGACTCGCTGGCGTGCGCCAGTCAGCTGATTAAATAAAGTCGTCTTTCCTGAATTGGGGTTGCCAATTAAGCCAAGGGTTAATTTTTTCATAGGAATAAACTCGCTGTCTCTGGCAGGAATTAACGGCTCAGCGCTTCTGTTTCAATCAACGCCAGGTCTTTTTTGCGTAATACGAGGCTGACGCGGCGAGTTTCAATATGCACGGGATCGCCAAGAGGGGCGACGCGAACCACATGAAAAGAAGACCCAGGCAACATGCCAAGGGAAAGTAATTTCTGCCGGTAAGCCGGGCTGATGTCTGCAGAGAACCCGGTGATCTTCCACGTACTGTCTGGAGTGAATTGCATAAGACCTGCTTTGTTCGCTAACCGATTAACTCTTCATTCGCGCCGGATGGCGGATGAAACCAACGATGATGCCAACAGGGAAAGGATAAAATATCAACAGTGACGATGATAATGAGAATGGTTAACGCCTTCAATCCATAAACTGTGACCGAATGTTGAAACGGGGCTTAATTCACAGGACTTTTGACATGGCTCAATATTTACTGCGCTTGCGAGTGTTTACGAAATAGTGCAGTTGTTACCAGGATGAAAATAAGTGCGAGCAGAATTCGGGAAAGAGTAAAAATATCTGTCTGGCGATGAGAAAGGCCCTCTGAAATAAGAGGGCCTGTACAGAAGAGAATTATTTCTTCTTAAGGGCGGCAGCCAGTGCGTCCATCATGGCGCTGTTGCCTGCTGGCTGAGCTTCACGTCCGCGTGGTTTTGCCGCTTTCGCTGCCGGACGGTTGTTTTGCTCACGCCCGCCACCACTGCCACGACGCGAATTCGTATCGCCTGGTTGTTCGTCTAAGCGCATGGTCAGTGCGATGCGCTTACGTTGCAAATCCACTTCCAGCACTTTCACTTTGACGATATCGCCCGCTTTCACCACGGTGTGCGGGTCTTCAACGAACTTGTCCGCCAGCGAAGAGATGTGGACCAGACCGTCCTGGTGCACGCCGATATCGACAAACGCGCCAAAGTTAGTGACGTTAGTCACCGCGCCTTCCAGCACCATGCCTGGCAGCAGGTCATTCATAGTTTCCACGCCGTCGGCAAACTTCGCGGTTTTGAATTCCGGACGTGGGTCACGGCCTGGTTTTTCCAGCTCTTTGATGATGTCGGTGACGGTCGGCAGACCGAAACGCTCATCGGTGAAATCTACCGCTTTGATGTTGCGCAGTTCGTTGCCGTTGCCCATCAGGTCTTTCAGCGCCTGCTGAGTGGCCGCCAGAATACGCTCCACCACAGGATACGCTTCAGGGTGAACCGTGGAGGCATCGAGCGGGTTATCGCCGTGGTTGATACGCAGGAAGCCCGCGCACTGTTCAAAAGCTTTTGGCCCCAGACGGCTGACTTTCAGCAACTGCTGACGGTTCTGGAACTGACCGTTCTCGTCACGCCAGGAAACGATATTCTGCGCCATCATGCGAGTCAGACCAGCAACGCGAGTCAGCAGCGGAACGGAAGCCGTATTGAGGTCAACACCGACGGCGTTCACGCAGTCTTCTACCACCGCGTCCAGTTTACGTGCGAGCTGAGTCTGGCTGACGTCGTGCTGATACTGGCCTACGCCGATGGATTTCGGATCGATTTTCACCAGCTCTGCCAGCGGGTCTTGCAGGCGGCGTGCGATAGAGACCGCACCACGAATGGACACGTCGAGATCCGGGAATTCCAGCGCCGCCAGTTCAGAGGCGGAATAAACTGACGCGCCTGCTTCACTGACGATAACTTTCTGCGCGGTGACTTTCGGGAACTGCTTCTGCAGGTCGAGGAAGAAACGCTCGGTTTCACGCGAAGCCGTACCGTTACCAATCGCCACCAGTTCAACATTGTGCTTTTCGCACAGTGCGGCAACCGCGACAGCGGCTTTTGCTGCCTGGCCGGTGTGAGGATAAATGGTGTCCGTCGCCACCAGTTTGCCGGTGCCATCCACCACGGCGACTTTTACGCCGGTACGCAAGCCGGGATCGAGGCCCATGGTGGCTTTCAGGCCAGCAGGTGCGGCCATCAGCAAGTCGTGCAGGTTACGGGCGAAGACGTTAATCGCTTCGTCTTCCGCGCGTTCGCGCACGGTGCCCATCAGTTCGGTTTCGAGGTGCATCAGCACCTTGATGCGCCACGTCCAGCTCACCACGCCTTTACGCCAGCTGTCTGCCGGAGCATTGTTGAGGCGCAGGCCCAGATGGTCGGTGATGATTTGTTCGCAGTAGCTCTCTTTCGGCGGTTCATCAAACTGCGGATCGGCGTTCAGGGAAAGCTGCAAAATCCCTTCGTTGCGACCGCGGAACATCGCCAGCGCGCGGTGAGAAGGCACACTGGAAATCGGTTCGTGATGATCGAAGTAATCGCGGAATTTCGCGCCTTCTTCCTCTTTGCCGCTGACGACCACGGCCACCAGATGGGCATTCTTCCAAAGATATTCACGGACTTTCGCCAGCAACTGCGCGTCTTCAGCAAAGCGCTCCATCAGGATGTAGCGTGCGCCATCCAGCGCGGCTTTGGTGTCGGCCACGCCGTTATCGGCATTGATAAATTTGGCGGCTTCCGTTTCCGGATCGTGCGACGGCTCGTTCCACAGCAAATCGGCCAGCGGCTCAAGGCCTGCTTCAATCGCAATCTGCCCGCGGGTGCGGCGCTTCGGTTTGTACGGAAGATAAAGGTCTTCCAGCTCGGTTTTGCTCAGCGTACCGTTAATGGCTTTTGCCAGTTCGTCCGTCAGCTTGCCCTGATCGTCAATCGACTTAAGAATCGACTGGCGACGCTCTTCCAGTTCGCGAAGATAGCCAAGACGAGTCTCCAGATTACGCAGCTGGGTATCGTCCAGCCCGCCGGTGACTTCCTTACGATAACGTGCAATAAACGGCACGGTGTTCCCTTCATCAAGCAGACGAACGGCAGCTTCTACCTGTTCGTTTCTGGCCTGAAGTTCACCCGCAATAATGCGGCAGAGCGACTCTTTCATCATGGCAATATTTCATCGGTGGAGTGAAAAACAGGGGATAGTTATACGGATTGACCGGCAAAATTACCAGCTATCCGCCGTCCTATCAGAGTGTTCCGGGCGAGTTATTTAACGTACTCGATCTCATTGACATACCAGGTCGCTTCGCCGCCAGGCGTCTGCACCAGCGCCAGATCGCCGACTTCTTTTTTCAGCAGCGCGCGGGCCATCGGGGAATCGATCGAGATGTAATCTTTGCGACCAAAAATCTCGTCATAACCGACAATGCGAAAGCGCTTCAGATCGCCGTCGTCATTTTCAATTTCGACCCACGCGCCGAAGAACACTTTGCCTTCCTGCTGCGGGGAGTAATCGACAATCTTCAGATTTTCCAGGCACTTTGTGAGATAACGTACCCGACGGTCAATTTCACGCAGACGCTTTTTGTTGTACTGATAGTCAGCGTTTTCACTGCGATCGCCCAGGCTCGCGGCCCAGGTCACCTTTTTGGTGACTTCCGGACGCTCTTCACGCCAGAGGTAATCCAGCTCTTTTTTTAACTTCTCATACCCTTCGCGGGTGATTAGCGGCGTTTTCATAGTAATGCTACCTTGTGACTACCTGCTGTTGCGCACATTTTGCCTCAAAGCAGACGCGAGTTGGCTAAAAAATAGTTTTCTGTGATGAAATGTACAGATAAGCTGCTGTTAAATATGCTTTGTAACAATTTCGGCTAGAATTTATACCAGATTTAGCTGGAGCGTAGCGTAGGCTTTTTTGAGAATACGCACTCTGATTGTTGCGAACCTTCTGGGAGTAAAACCAATGCAAGAGAATTATAAGATTCTTGTTGTGGATGACGACATGCGCCTGCGTGCGCTGCTCGAACGTTATCTGACCGAGCAAGGCTTCCAGGTTCGAAGCGTAGCCAACGCCGAACAGATGGACAGACTGTTGACCCGTGAATCCTTCCATCTGATGGTGCTGGATTTGATGCTGCCTGGCGAAGATGGCCTGTCTATTTGCCGCCGTCTGCGTAGCCAGAGCAACCCGATGCCGATCATCATGGTGACGGCGAAAGGGGAAGAAGTTGACCGTATCGTGGGCCTGGAAATCGGTGCCGACGACTACATTCCTAAGCCCTTCAACCCACGTGAACTGCTGGCGCGTATCCGTGCCGTGCTGCGTCGTCAGGCGAACGAACTGCCAGGCGCCCCTTCGCAGGAAGAAGCGGTGATTGCCTTCGGTAAATTCAAACTGAACCTCGGCACCCGTGAGATGTTCCGTGAAGATGAGCCAATGCCACTGACCAGCGGCGAGTTCGCGGTCCTGAAGGCGCTGGTGAGCCATCCGCGTGAACCGCTGTCTCGCGATAAGCTGATGAACCTGGCGCGTGGCCGTGAATATTCGGCAATGGAGCGTTCCATCGACGTACAGATTTCTCGTCTGCGTCGTATGGTGGAAGAAGATCCTGCGCATCCGCGTTACATTCAGACCGTGTGGGGTCTGGGCTACGTGTTCGTGCCGGACGGTTCTAAAGCATGAGGCGAATGCGCTTCTCACCACGAAGTTCATTTGCCCGAACGCTGCTTCTCATCGTCACCTTGCTGTTCGCCAGCCTGGTGACGACCTATCTTGTGGTGCTGAACTTCGCGATTTTGCCGAGCCTTCAGCAGTTCAATAAGGTGCTGGCCTACGAAGTTCGTATGCTGATGACCGACAAGTTGCAGCTCGAAGACGGCACCCAGTTAGTGGTGCCGCCGGCTTTTCGTCGTGAGATTTACCGCGAGTTGGGCATTTCGCTCTACTCCGATGAAGCAGCGGAAGACGCAGGCTTACGCTGGGCGCAACATTACGAATTCCTTAGCCAGCAGATGGCGCAACAACTGGGTGGCCCAACCGAAGTTCGCGTTGAGGTTAACAAAAGCTCGCCGGTGGTGTGGCTGAAAACCTGGTTGTCACCCAACATCTGGGTGCGCGTTCCGCTGACAGAAATCCATCAGGGCGACTTCTCGCCGCTGTTCCGCTATACCCTGGCGATTATGCTGTTGGCGATAGGCGGCGCGTGGCTGTTTATCCGCATACAAAACCGACCCCTTGTCGATCTCGAACATGCTGCCTTGCAGGTCGGGAAAGGCATCATTCCACCGCCACTGCGTGAGTATGGCGCGTCGGAGGTGCGGTCGGTCACACGAGCCTTTAACCATATGGCGGCTGGCGTGAAACAGCTAGCCGATGACCGTACGTTGTTGATGGCAGGCGTAAGCCATGATTTGCGCACACCGCTGACCCGTATTCGTCTGGCGACGGAAATGATGGGCGAAGAGGACGGCTACCTCGCGGAATCCATCAACAAGGATATCGAAGAGTGTAACGCCATCATCGAGCAGTTCATCGACTACCTGCGCACAGGCCAGGAGATGCCAATGGAACTGGCAGACCTCAATGCCGTGCTGGGCGAAGTGGTGGCTGCAGAGAGCGGCTACGAGCGTGAGATTGAAACCGAGATGCAGGCAGGTGAAATTCCTGTGCGGATGCATCCATTGTCAATCAAACGTGCCGTTGCCAACATGGTGGTGAATGCCGCTCGCTACGGCAATGGCTGGATAAAAGTCAGCAGCGGCAGCGAACCGAACCGCGTGTGGTTCCAGGTGGAAGACGACGGTCCAGGCATCAAACCTGAACAGCGTAAACATCTGTTCCAGCCATTTGTTCGCGGTGACAGCGCACGCAGTACCAGCGGTACAGGCCTTGGCCTGGCGATTGTGCAGCGTATTATCGACAACCATAACGGCCTGCTGGAAATTGATACCAGCGAGCGTGGTGGGCTGTTGATTCGAGCGTGGTTGCCGGTGCCGGTTGTGCGCACGTCCAGCGGCACCAAAGAGAGTTAAAAAAAGCTCGACGGTGAAATAAACAAAAAGGCCTTCTCTTTGGAGAAGGCCTTTTCTATTTACACCCTCTCCCTGTGGGAGAGGGTTGGGGAGAGGGCATCAGACCGCACGGTGTTACAGCCGTGGTCCAGCCTCAACCAATGCCGCACCCGCAGGGGTGTCGGTGTACTTCTCAAAGTTTTCCACAAACAGTTTTGCCAGCGTTTCTGCTTTTTCCTGCCACTGTTCTGGAGACGCGTAGGTGTTACGCGGGTCCAGAATATGTGTGTCCACGCCCGGCAATTCGGTCGGGATTTGCAGGTCAAACATCGGCAGGGTGAAGGTTTCGGCTTCATCCAGCGAACCGTCAAGGATCGCGTCGATGATCGCGCGGGTATCTTTGATAGAGATGCGCTTGCCAGTGCCATTCCAGCCAGTGTTCACCAGATAAGCCTGCGCGCCAGAAGCCTGCATACGTTTCACCAACACCTCAGCGTACTGGGTTGGGTGTAGCGACAGGAAAGCCGCGCCGAAACAAGCAGAGAAGGTTGGCGTTGGCTCGGTGACGCCGCGCTCGGTGCCTGCCAGTTTCGCTGTGAAGCCAGACAGGAAGTGATACTGCGTCTGGTTCGCCGTCAGGCGGGAAACCGGCGGTAACACTCCGAAGGCATCAGCGGTCAGGAAAATCACTTTCGTCGCATGGCCTGCTTTCGACACGGGCTTAACGATGTTGTCGATGTGGTAAATCGGGTAGGAGACGCGAGTATTTTCGGTCTTCGACGCATCGTCAAAGTCGATGCTGCCATCGGCACGCACGGTGACGTTTTCCAGCAGCGCATCACGGCGGATCGCGTGGAAGATGTCCGGCTCGGCTTCTTCAGACAGACGAATGGTCTTCGCGTAGCAACCGCCTTCAAAGTTAAACACGCCGTCATCATCCCAGCCGTGTTCGTCATCGCCAATCAAACGGCGTTTCGGATCGGTGGACAGGGTGGTTTTGCCTGTACCCGACAGGCCGAAGAACACCGCCACATCGCCTTTTTCGCCGACGTTCGCTGAACAGTGCATCGAAGCAATGCCTTTCAGCGGCAGCAGGTAGTTCATGATGGAGAACATGCCTTTCTTCATTTCGCCGCCGTACCAGGTGCCGCCAATCAACTGGACACGCTCGGTCAGGTTAAACGCCACGAAGTTTTCAGAGTTCAGGCCCTGTTCCTTCCACTGCGGGTTGGTGCACTTCGCGCCGTTCATCACCACGAAATCAGGCTTGAAGGTCGCCAGTTCTTCATCGGTTGGGCGAATAAACATGTTTTTCACGAAGTGGGCCTGCCATGCCACTTCAGTGATAAAGCGCACGCACAGACGGGTGTCGGCGTTGGCGCCGCAGTAAGCGTCGATAATAAACAGGCGCTTACCAGAAAGTTGATGGGTGACGAGTTGCTTCAGATGCTGCCAGGTTTCAGGGGAGAGCGCTTTGTTGTCGTTCTTGCCTTTACCTTTATCTGCCCACCACACGGTGTCGCGGGTGGTGTCGTCACGGACAATGTACTTATCTTTCGGCGAACGGCCGGTAAAGATACCGGTGTCGACATTGATAGCACCAAGATTCGTCAACACGCCTCGCTCGTACCCTTCCAGATTGGGGTTGAGCTCTTCCTGATACAGAGTGTCGTAATCGGGGTTGTAGACGATATCCTGAACGTCGTTGATACCATAAGCCTTGAGATCCTGCGGGGTAATACCATTAACACGCATGTCACTGCTCCTTAGCCAAATGTTCTGCTAATGATTGTAGGGTTTTTCAGAGGTTTCTTACCGCGACGAGGCTCATAGAATTGCGTATCCGGACTGATGTCAAACTAACGGAAAACACGGTGACTCCTGTCACGAGGCGAGACAGATTATGGCAGGAAACGTTTTTGAATGGGGGGAAATGTTCTTAAACGGTTAACGAATGGTTTAATGAACTGATGGAATGTGAATGTAATCGCATTCCTGAAAGAAAATGACGAAAGCGTTACAGCAAAAATCGATTCACTTCTCGAGGTAAAAAGCAAAAAGGCGACCCCTGGTTGCCTTTTTTAGTGTTTGCACCCTCTCCCCGTGGGAGAGGGCCGGGATGAGGGGGCCAGAGCGCATTGGCTATGGCCAATCAGCATCAATGAATCTGCGGGTCTGCCGGAGAAGCGTTGTTACGAATTTCCGCAATGTCCATGGCGTTGAAGACGTAATGGCTACCGCAGTAATCGCAGTGCATATCGATTTCACCGTCATCGGCCAGGATGCTATCCACTTCTTCATCTGGCAGGGTTCGCAGCGCATCGGCACAGCGTTCACGGGAGCAGGTGCATTTAAACTCCACGTCCTGCGGATCGTAGACCGTCACTTCTTCTTCATGGAACAGGCGCCACAGCACATCGTTCGCTGGCAGGCCGAACAGCTCTTCCGCTTTGATGGTGTCGGCCAGGGTTGCCAGGTGTTCAAAGTCCTGGGCCTGAGCGTTTTGCGCTGGCATTACCTGCAGCAGAATGCCGCCTGCTGCCATTTTGCCTTCGTGCTCACCGGTACGGATGATCAGACGCGTTGGCAGCTGTTCAGAACGCAGGAAGTAATCTTCCAGGCAGGCCGCCAGCGTATCCCCTTCCAGACCGACCACTCCCTGATAACGCTCGCCTTCTTCTGGCGCAATGGTGATCACCAGATAGCCGTTACCGACCAGCGTTTTTAAATCGGCATCTGCAGGAATATCACCCTGGACACGAGCCACACCGCGCAGCTGCTGATTGTTGTTACCGTTAATCACCGCCAGCGACATTGGGCCATCGCCCTGAAGTTGCACCGTGATATCCCCGGCAAACTTCAGCGTGGCAGTCAGCAGGCTGGTAGCAACCAGCAGCTCGGCCAGCACGTTCTTCACGGGCTGCGGGTAGTTGTGGTTTTCCAGCACCTGGTCCAGCGTTTCGGTGACGGTGACCAGTTCGCCGCGTACGGCCACGTTTTCAAACAGATAGCGGTGTAATTGATCGTGTTGAATCATCGTTTTCTCTCTTAAGGGGACGGTTACTCGCTGTCCCCATGTTTAAATCTCATCAGGTCGCGGCGCTCTTTTTTATCAGGGCGACGATCCGGGTGCGGCATAGTCAGCGCATTCAGCTTACGGGCGACGGCCATTTTTTCCCGTTTCTCGATACTTTCCGCGGTCTCTTCATACATCAGAACCGCTTCAGAGGCTGGGCGACGCTGCTCGGAAATACTTTTAACAATCACCGTGCGTTCGTCATTTCCCTGACGAAGCGTCAGTGTGGCGTTCAGCTCCATTACTTTGCCCGGCTTGCTGCGCTGGCCGTTGTAGTGAACTTTGCCGCCTTCAACCATCTCTCGCGCCATGGCGCGGGTTTTGTAGAAGCGGGCCGCCCAGAGCCATTTATCCAGCCGGACGGCTTCTGTGGGCTTCTCTTTCATGGTTTCTCCTTCACCGAATCGCGGGGATCAGCCGACGATAATCGTTCAGTGCCGGGTGGCGTTGATACTGCTTTTCTGCCACGCCAGAATCCGGATTGGTGACACCCAGGCAATAACGAATGCCGAATAACGCTGCGGCATCCAGAATGGGCTCGCTGTCGTCAATAAACACCGTTTTGTGCGCGTCTAACGCTGTCTCTTTTGCGACGGCACGCCACAGGCGCTGATCTTCTTTCGGATAACCAAATGTGTGGGTGGAAAGTAATAAATCAAGGTGTGAAGCCAGGCCGGTATGTTCCAGCTTCACCGCCAGATTGTGTGGATGCGCATTGGTGAGCAGCACCCGACGCTTCCCGCTGGCCTTCAGAGCATCCAGAAAAGGGACTGTGTCTTCGCGAAGCACGGCATTTGGGCCTTGCGCGGTGGTCATGGCGCAGATATCCAGCCCAAGACGGTCGCTCCAGTAATCCAGACAGTACCAGTTTAGCGTATGCTGCACGGCGTGATATTCCTGACTGATCCGCAGCTTCGCTTCTTCAACGCTGAGGCCGTTTTGCGCGCCATAGGTTTCAGGAACCAGCTTTTGCCAGAAATGGGTGTCGAAGGCGAGGTCGAGAAGAGTACCGTCCATGTCCAGCAAAACGGTATCCACCTCTTGCCAGGCGATATCAAAATGCATGTTGCGTCTCCAGCCGAAGAATGCGCGACAGGGTATCACACCGATCGCGCTTGCGGGAGCAGGGCGGGTTAGCTGTCTGAGCTTTCCTGGCGCAGGGCCTCACTGGAAGGGATCAGCACCGGATTGATACAGCTATCGTAATACTTCTGTATTTCCACCCTGCGCATACGATGGCGTTGATAGCGTCGAATGGCCTGCAGGCCGTTCCAGATAAAGCACGCCAGCATGGCCAGCATTAGCAGCGTGGTACTGATATAACGCCACAGCCCGGAACTGTCCGGAATGCGATGCAGATTAATGTGGCGGGTGCCGTTTGCATCGGTGGTCAGGTTAGTGACGATACCTTCTGCCACGAATGGGGTGTGCATGAGCATTCCGGCCAGACGCTGAAACTCAGCCCATTGCTCGTGAGCTGGGTAATCATAGAGAGAAACGGACGGCCAGGGCTGCGAGACCAGGTCGCTGCCTTCGTCACTGGAAATCAAAAAGCCGCCCGGAGCAGGGCTGTTTAACGCCTGTGCCGCTCGTGCGGTTTCGCGCATCACAAACGGTGCAGTGGAGGTGGTGACCAGATTATCCAGCGATTCCGCGCTAACCGGGCGAAGCAGAACGTTAACGCCGTCGAGCTTGCCGGAGCTGGCTCGCTTGGTCAGCGTTTCCCAGTCACGGGTATTACCGAGGTTAACCAGCGCATTCTTCAGGCGCGCACAGTCATCTTCAGCGGAACACAAATCTTTCGTTTTCAGCACGATGTCGGCGAAATCATCCAGCAGCACCATGCCTGATTTCTGAATGGCGGAGCGCAACGCCGGACTCACGCGAGAGCTGTCATCCGGAGTAGGATGCAACTGACGGTTCACTGCCTGCATCAGAGCCGTGGCCTTGGTGACCACTTCAGATTCCGGCAGCGGCAGCGGAGGCGCATCGTTCCAGATAATTTGTGAACAATCGAACGGCATAAACGGCGAGCTTTCCTGCGCCGTCCAGGTGCCTGGCGAATGAATATTGCACATGCCGGTACCGGTGATATGCAGCGTATCGCCCACGCGCACGCCCGCTTTATCGAGCTGACTCACGGTAGTGGCTTCAATCGTCTGCGCGCCTTTCAGCCACGACAGCGTGAATTTAAATGGCATCCCCAGTGGAACGCTAATCCACAGCATCAGCACAATCAGCAAGGCTCCGCCCGCGATAATGGCGCTACGCAGCCAGTGCTGAAGCGGGAAATGTTTTACTTCTTCGTGCAGGGATAAAAAGCGCCCCTGACGAACGACATGCCGGTCCAGGTAAATATCGATATCCGTTTGCTGGCCTAAATCCTGGCCGATATACGGCTGCCAGTGGCGCGGATAAATCAGATCAATAATGCCCAGCGAGATATTGTTGATCTGCTCCTGGTCGTTTTCCCCAAACAGGCCCCAGCGCTTCGGTGTGCCGCGCAGGCAGTGAATTTCCCGCAGCGATGTTTTGGACGGCGGCGCAAAAAGCCCCCAAAGCCCGAAGGCCAGCAGCAACACTGCACCGCCAGCCACCCAGGGCACAAAGACCTCTGGCACCATCAAAGCGCAGAAGAACAACAGGAAAGCGCCGACGATAAGAAACGCTTCACGTAAACCGTCCGGACGGCTCAACGCGTACTCTTCGCGGGTTTCCTGGCGAATATTCAGCAGCTCAATCTGTTCGCTTTCTTCACCACGAATGGAAGCCTGAGTGGCAGGGCGTTGCTCAAGGGCGTAACCGCGCGCTTCTTGCTTGTGGTCCTGAAGAGTATGCCCGTTAAGCGAGATGACCAGCGGCAGCGAATCGGTGTGGATAAGCTCCACCGTGTTTTCATCGTTGATGTACTGTTCCCAGAACGGCGGGAGATGAATTTCAACGGAATCGAGGAAGTAGCGCCATTTGTTCGGATCGTCGGTGGTGATCCCGTAGCGAGTGATCGACCGGGTGACGCAGTAGACGGTGTTGCTTTGGGCATTGAGGGCTAACGCTGTCGGCGCGACAGTGGCACCGGAAGCGGGCACTTCCAGCGTGCGGCTCAGCCCTTCGAGATAACTTTCGGCGGCAGCGCGTTCATCCGCGCTCAGCTTACGCGTGGTCGCGCCCACAAAAGCATGCAGTCGGGGAAGTCTTCCGTGTTGTAAGCGCTGTCGATAAAACCACCCTGCAAGCAATGCGCAGACCAGCATAGCAGCGAGGAGAATCAAAAAGGTGCCCATGCTTTTCCCATCATACTTATTCTTACAGGTTTCGTCGGTTGCCCATTAACACAGAACGTGAGCCCGTAGTTAGCTATCGGCACGCATCACCCAGAACTTGAAAGATTAATTACGTTCTGACGCAACATTTGAGGATATCAGAGGTCAGTAAGTGCGAATATCAGCAAATTCTCAAATTCATTGCAACCTCTTGACTTTTTGATCAAAAAAGTGACTCAGGCAAAAAGTTATGCGAATGTAAATACATAGCACCAGGAATTGCCTAAACTGTGCGGCATGTCGCACAATTACCCTGTTATCACCCAAAACTCAGGTCACCATGGATAAACCATTAACAAAACCCACCCTGCATAAAGTTGAAACCGTTGCTCGTTCACGGCTGTTTACTGTGGAAAGTGTGGACCTGGAATTCAGCAATGGCGAACGCCGCGTGTACGAAAGAATGCGCCCTTCTACCCGCGAAGCCGTGATGATAGTGCCGATTGTTGACGATCACCTGGTCCTCATCCGCGAATATGCCGTGGGCACCGAATCGTACGAATTAGGCTTCTCTAAAGGGCTGATTGACCCCGGTGAAAGCGCGATGGAAGCGGCAAACCGCGAGCTGAAAGAGGAAGTGGGCTTCGGGGCGAATCAGCTGACGTTCCTGAAAAAGCTCAGCATGGCACCGTCCTACTTTTCCAGCAAAATGAACATCATCGTTGCCGAAGACCTCTACCCTGAGTCATTGCCGGGCGATGAGCCAGAACCGCTGCCTCAGGTTCGTTGGCCGTTAGCGAATCTGATGAGCCTGCTGGATGAACCGGACTTTAATGAAGCCCGCAATGTCAGCGCATTGTTCCTTGTGCGCGAATGGCTGAAAGGGCAAGGGCGCTTGTAGCGACCTGATATCCTCTGCCGTAGGGCGAGGATGCAAACATAAAAAAACGGCGACCTCAGGGCCGCCGTTTTGCTTTTTATCCGGGTCAGAATAGCTCGTGTGCTTCACCGTTATCAATGAGCGTGGTGCCGACTTCATGCACGGCTTGCTGTGTCGGCTGCGTCCCTTCAATGAAGTACTCTTCACGGCTGTTACCGCCGTTAGCCAGTTGGCCTGTACCCCGATCGATATTGATGGTGACCACGCCTGCCGGTGGCGTCAGCGGTTGCTCTGGCACGCCGTCCAGCACGGCTTTCATAAAGGCATCCCAGGCCGGTTGTGCGCTCTTGGCACCGCCTTCGTAACCTGAAATCTGATCTTTAATCGCCCCGGAGGCCGTGGTGCGGCCAAGGTCACGACGATGATCGTCAAAGCCAATCCACACAGAAGTGACTACACCAGGGCCATAACCCGAGAACCAGGCATCTTTCGAGCTGTTGGTTGTCCCTGTTTTACCGCCGATATCATGACGTTTAAGATCTCGGCCTGCACGCCAGCCTGTTCCCTGCCAGCCTGGTTCACCAAAGATATTGGTATTCAGGGCGCTCTTAATCAGGAACGACAGCGGAGTGCTGATCACGTGCGGGGCGTATTCCTGACCGCCGCTGCGTGCAACCAGCGCCTGGTTCGCCTGCTCAAGGCTTGGCATTGGCACGGAGGAATTCTGAGGCTCCTGCGAGGTGGCGACATCTTCAACGTCCTGATTTTCCAGCACGTTGGATTTCGGCGTATCGCCGTAAATCACCGGAATATCGCAGTCTGCACAAGCTATCTTCGGTTTGGCCTCAAAAATCACGCCGCCCATATCATTCTCAATCTTGCTGATGAAATACGGGTCAATCAGGAAACCGCCGTTAGCCATCACGGAATAGCCGCGAGCTACCTGCAGTGGCGTAAAGGAAGCAGAACCGAGCGCCAGTGATTCGGTGCGAACAATGTTATCCGCCGGGAAGCCAAAGCGTTGCAGATATTCTGCGGCGTAATCCACGCCCATCGCTCGCATCGCGCGAACCATCACCACGTTTTTGGACTGACCCAGTCCCTGACGCAGGCGAATTGGACCCGCATATTGTGGCGGTGAGTTCTTAGGACTCCAGTCTGAACCAGCACCGGCATCCCAGCGTGAAATTGGCACGTCGTTCAGCATGCTGGCCAGCGTCAGGCCCTTATCCATCGCGGCGGTGTACAGGAAGGGTTTGATGTTGGAACCAACCTGACGCAGCGCCTGAGTCGCGCGGTTAAATTTGCTCTGGTTGAAATCAAACCCACCGACCAGCGCAATGATGGCGCCGTTTTGCGGATTGAGGGACACCAGCGCGGAGTTCACATCCGGCACTTGCGCCAGCCACCAGCTTTCACCCACCTGACGAACCCAGATTTGTTGACCTGTCTGCACGACATCCGTCACTTTACGCGGAGTTGGGCCTTGCTGAGTATCAGAACGATACTGACGCGCCCAGCGCATGCCGTCCATGCTCAGCGCGATGGAGGTACCGTCCGCCATCATCACGGTGGCTTCCTGAGGATTTGCAGCTGTCACCACGGCAGGCTCAAGCGGCCCATAGGTTGGCAGGCTCTTCAGGGAGTCGGTGATTTTCTTGCTGTCCCACGGGGTTTCGCCAATTTTCCACAGCACGTTGGCTGGGCCGCGATAACCATGGCGCATGTCGTAATCCATCACGTTATTACGCAAAGCGGTTTGTGCGGCTAACTGATCTTTGCGGGTGATGGTGGTGTAGATGCGATAACCGTCTTCATACGCCTTTTCACCGTAACGGTGATACATCTCCTGACGCACCATTTCCGTGAGGTAAGGGGCAGAGAAGGCGATTTCCGGCGCATGGTAGCTGGCATCAATCGGCTGACCGACGGCTTCGTTGTATTGCGCCTGAGTAATGTAATTTTCGCTCAGCATGCGCGACAGGACGACGTTACGACGGGCTGTGGCTCTGTCCATCGAATACAGTGGGTTGAAGGTCGACGGTGCTTTAGGCAGACCGGCAATGACGGCCATCTCGCTAAGCGTGAGTTGATCGACCGACTTACCAAAATAGACCTGCGCCGCAGCGCCCACGCCATAGGCACGGTAGCCGAGGTAAATCTTGTTCAGGTAGAGCTCAAGAATTTCGTCTTTGTTCAGCAACTGCTCAATGCGAATCGCCAGAAAGACTTCTTTGATCTTACGCGTCAGGGTCTTTTCAGGGCTGAGGAAGAAGTTACGCGCGAGCTGCTGAGTAATGGTACTCGCCCCTTGCGAAGCGTGGCCGGAGAACAGGGCTACGCTTGCCGCACGGAAAATCCCTACCGGGTCGACGCCGTGGTGCTCGTAGAAGCGGCTGTCTTCTGTCGCAATGAAGGCTTTGACCAGTTCAGGCGGCATTTGACTGAGCGTGACGGGAATACGGCGTTTTTCACCGTACTGAGCGATGAGCTCGCCATCAGCACTGTAGATCTGCATCGGGATTTGCAGGCGCACGTCTCTGAGCGTGGCAACGTCAGGCAGCTGCGGCTCAATGAATTTGTAGAGGCCGTATATCGAGCCTGCTCCCAGCAGAATGCAACAGACTGCAAGGATGAATAAATACTTTACGAACTTCACCGGAGATTTCCCATTAAGTGGCAATTGGGCAGTTTATAAACAAACGCGCGGTAGTATAAAGGCAAGCCTGAAGCATTGATATAGCCGGAATGGTTTGAAGGATAAGGAGATCGTAAGAATGACTTACAGTCACTGGCAAGCAGGGTTGCACTTTCAGCAAGATAGCGTGGTCTGTGTTGCGCTGCAAAGAACACGGTTTGGGTTGGCATTACGCCGTTGGTGGCAAATTCCCCTCGCGGGGGAGGTAACGGAGCCAAAGGTGATTGCGGCGTTATGCAAAATTCGGCGTGAAATGCCGCGTTATCACAGGATAGCCGTTGCGCTTCCCGCTGCCGATACGCTGCAAAAACAGTTACCCCCGCCACAAATGCGCTTACGGGAAAGCGAGCAGGTTCAGTGGATAGTGAACACGGTTTCGCAACAGCTTGAGATGCCCGCCAACACGCTCGCTTTTGATTTCCACGATACGGACGCCAACAGCTATAGCGTGACAGCCGCGCGCCGAAGGGACATCAGCCTGCTGCAACAGCGCTTGCGTGCCGCCAGGTTGAATCTGTTTGCTATTACGCCGGATGCCTGTGCGCTGCAAAACTTCCTGCCCTGGATTTCAGAGGCGGTGCCGGGCTTGTGCTGGCGCGAGGGAGATCACTGGCTTTGGGCGACGCGTGAAAGCTGGGGAAGCAGCGCTGAACAGCTAGACGAATTTCTGCCTTGTACTACGCAGTTCCTGGTTGGGGAAACGTTCAATCCGTGGTTTCCGTTAAACCAGCTCCAGCCGCCTCTGCCCGAAAGCGGAGACGCTTTTGCCATCGCATTGGCGCTGGCTGTGGGAGGGAGCTGAGATGCGGCGTCCGGTGAATTTGCTGAGCTGGCGGGAAGCGAGACGCCGCCGCTGCGTGCGGTTTTGGCTGATGATGTTTTCCGGCCTCTGGCTGGTGGCCATTCTCCAGATAGCTACGGGGCGGCTGGCGCACAGCCAGTTCTTAGCCTGGCAGGAAGTGTATCGCGCAAATGAACGGGAGTTATCAGCGTTATTGGCTAATAAGGAGAAAGCGCTTCGCGAACACCAGCAGCGTTGGGCAGCAGCTCAGGCCCATGAACTCAGGCGAAAACAGACCGCGAACTGGGAAGTCATGTTGCTCACTCTGGCCGAAAAGCTGCCCGATCAGGCATGGCTTACCGCGTTGCAGTGGCAGGACAATCAGTTTGCGTTGACGGGCATGGCGATGCGTTTCCCTGCGCTTTCGTCCGTCGATCAAATGGTAAAAAGTTTACCCGGCTTTGCTTCCGTCATACCGGGGCCCACCCGCCAGGATAAGCAGGGGCGGTGGCAATTCAGTTATCAGCTGCGAATGGGTGAGGCTGATGTTGGCGCTCGCTGATCGCTGGTGTGACTTGCGCGCATCTGCACGCCTTGGAAGCTGGATACTGATGCTTTTAGTGGCGGCCATTGTCTGTGTGATTTGCTATCAGTCTCCTGAGCGGCAGCCGTCAGGCCACAGCTTACAGGCGCAATGGCGCAAAGTGATGCCATTACGGTTAGAGCAAAATCCATTCCCTCTCTCGAAAACGGTGCCGTTTTCCGCTCTGGCATTTCAGCGCAGTCTGGTGAGCTGGCAGCCAGCGGCTGCCGGAGGGGAGCTGGTGCTGGAAGGAGAGTGGTCAACGCTAATGGGGGCGTTTAGCCAACTTGCCGCAAGTGACAGAGCCATCAAAGCCTTCAGCTTCCAGCCTGAAAAAGGAAGCTTAAGGATAACGCTGCAGCTGGAGTCCATTGGCAATGAATAGCTGGCGCGTACTGCTTTTGGTCTTTATTCCCGGGTTATTAGGGATGCGCGACCCTTTCCAGATCCCGGAAGATAAGTGTTCTGTTTCTCAGCTAGCGATGTGGCATTACCGCGGCATGGCTGACTTTGGCGGGCTAGTCACCGGCATTGTGCAGGATGCCGAAGGGAAATGGCATCGCCTGCGGCCAGGGCAACAACTGGAGAACCGGTGGACAGTCTCTGGGATCACTCTGGAACAGATTGATCTCACCCTTAATGCAGAGTGCGAACCCTCGCAGTGGCGTTGGGTTAAAGAAGGAACGAACCATGATTCGAAGGATACTGCTAGGGCTGCTGTGCCTGACGACAGTCGCCATAGCGAAAGAAAAAACCGTCACGCTGGTGGTTGATGAGGTGCCCGTTGTGCAGTTGCTTCAGAGTTTAGCTGGGCTTGGCGAGCGTAATATTGTGATAGCGCCGGACGTGAACGGGCAAATTTCGCTGCAGTTGAACAACGTGCCGTGGAAGCAGGCCTTACAGACGGTGCTCAACAGTGCGGGTCTGGTGCTTGAAACCCGAAGCAACATCCTGTTTGTTCATACTCGGGGTTGGCTGGCAGAGAAACAGGCCCAAAACGAAGCCGAACACCAGAAGCAGCAACTGGCCTTGCCGCTGAAAGGCCAAAGCGTTGCGGTGCATTACGCGGATGCCACCGAACTCGCGAAAGCCGGAGAGAAACTGCTGAGCAGCAGAGGCACGTTGACGGTAGATAAAAGAACCAACCGCTTGCTTATCAAAGACGACGAGGCGCACCTGACAGAGTTGCTCGCCTGGGCCGCAGAGATGGATGAGCCCGTCGGCCAGGTGGAGCTCACGGCGCATATTGTCACCATGACTGAAAAAAGCCTGCGTGAGCTTGGCGTGAAGTGGAGTCTTGCTGAGGCAGAGGGCGGAGTGGGTTCAGGCAAAGTGACGACGTTGTCTGCTGATCTCTCTGTAACGGATGCCACAACGCATGCCGGGTTTAACATCGGCAAAATCAGCGGGCGTCTGCTGGAGCTTGAACTCTCGGCGCTGGAACAAAAGCAGCAAGTGGAGATTATCGCCAGCCCTCATCTATTAGCTTCCCATCTGCAACCGGCGAGCATTAAGCAGGGCAGCGAAATTCCGTATCAGGTGTCCAGCGGCGACAGTGGGGCGACATCGGTTGAATTTAAGGAAGCGGTACTGGGGATGGAAGTGACGCCAACGGTATTACAAAAGAACCGGGTGCGTCTCAAACTGAAGATAACGGAAGATATGCCGGGTCAGGTACTGCAACAGGCCGATGGCGAAGTGTTGGCGATAGATAAGCAGGAAATTGAAACTCAGGTGGAAGTGAAAAGCGGTGAGACGCTGGCATTAGGCGGCATTTTCTCGCAGAAGAACAAGTCCGCACGAGACAGCGTGCCGCTGCTTGGGGATATTCCGTGGTTGGGGCAATTGTTCCGTCATGATGGCAAAGATAGTGAGCGACGCGAACTGGTCGTCTTCATCACACCGCGTATTATTTCTGTGCAATAAACGTTTTCAGGCAAGGCTTTTTCTTACTGAACACGTTTCAGGTGTTTGACGTGAGACCGGATTTAGCATACAAGGAGTACCGATTTGAGAGTCGGCACCCTGCAAAATCCGGTAATGATTAAAGTTGCCAAACCTGCCGGAGTATTGAGATAATTTTCAGTCTGACTCTCGCACTATCGCTTATGAGGTTTCAGTTCATGTCCAGCGTCGTCCAAGGTGTTCACGGCGCGGGTTTATTATTAACGAAATAGTCTTAGTAGTACCGAAAAAATGGCAGAGAAACGCAATATCTTTCTGGTTGGGCCTATGGGTGCCGGCAAAAGCACTATTGGGCGCCAGTTAGCTCAACAGCTCAACATGGAATTCTACGATTCTGATCAAGAGATTGAGAAACGCACAGGCGCTGACGTGGGCTGGGTCTTCGATGTCGAAGGCGAAGACGGTTTCCGTGATCGTGAAGAAAAAATCATCAACGAGTTGACGGAAAAACAGGGTATTGTGCTGGCTACTGGCGGCGGCTCTGTGAAATCCCGTGAAACACGCAATCGCCTCTCCGCCCGTGGCGTCGTTGTGTATCTTGAAACAACGATCGAAAAACAACTGGCACGCACTCAGCGCGATAAAAAGCGTCCGTTGCTGCAGGTTGAAACGCCTCCGCGTGAAGTTCTGGAAGCCCTGGCGGGTGAACGCAATCCTCTGTATGAAGAGATTGCTGATGTCACCATTCGCACTGACGATCAGAGCGCGAAAGTGGTGGCAAACCAAATTATTCATATGCTGGAAAGTAACTGATTCTGGTTAGCGCTATACGGCATCGTTCAAGCTGCATCATGGCGGCAACGGCGTGAACTCTTGCTGGCATAGGCCAGCAACCGTGGCGCAATAAGCCAGTGATAAAAAGCAGCCTGAAGGATAGCGTGTAGCTCGCCAGCGAATTCAAGCAATTAAGGTGGACGTCGCGTTATGGAGAGGCTCACTGTAACTCTCGGGGAACGTAGTTACCCGATTACCATCGCGGCTGGTTTGTTTAACGATCCAGCTTCCTTTCTGCCACTGAAATCCGGCGACCAGGCTATGCTGGTCACCAATGAAACACTGGCGCCTGTCTATCTGGACAAGGTGCGATCGGTGCTTGAGCAGGCTGGCGTGAAAGTCGACAGCGTCATCATTCCGGACGGCGAGCAGTACAAAACGCTGGCGGTGATGGACACCGTTTTCACCGCATTGCTGCAGAAACCGCACGGTCGCGATACGACGCTTATCGCGCTGGGTGGTGGGGTAGTGGGCGATCTGACAGGATTTGCCGCTGCCAGTTATCAGCGCGGCGTGCGCTTTATCCAGGTGCCGACCACGCTCCTCTCTCAGGTTGATTCCTCCGTTGGAGGCAAAACAGCCGTTAACCATCCTCTCGGTAAGAACATGATTGGCGCCTTCTGGCAGCCGGTGAATGTTGTTGTCGATCTCGATTGCCTGAAAACTCTACCTGCACGCGAGCTCTCCTCGGGTCTGGCTGAAGTTATCAAGTACGGCATCATTCTGGATGCAGAATTCTTCTCCTGGCTTGAAAACAATATCGATGCTTTGCTCGCGCTGGATGAAAAAGCAATGGCTTACTGCATTCGTCGTTGTTGTGAGCTGAAAGCCGAAGTTGTTGCGGCAGACGAGCGAGAAACAGGCTTACGTGCTTTACTGAATCTGGGGCATACCTTTGGTCATGCTATCGAAGCCGAAATGGGCTACGGTAACTGGCTGCACGGTGAAGCTGTCGCGGCCGGTATGGTCATGGCGGCGCAGGCTTCTGAACGTCTCGGTCAGTTTGCAGCACAGGATACTCAGCGTATTATTGCTTTGCTTAAGCGTGCAAACCTCCCGGTTTCCGGGCCGCAAGAGATGTCTGCCGAAGCTTACCTGCCGCACATGATGCGGGATAAAAAGGTGCTCGCAGGCGAAATGCGTCTGGTCTTGCCGCTGGCAATTGGCAAAAGTGAAGTGCGTGGTGGTGTGGCGCACGATGTGGTTCTTGGCGCTATTGCTGATACTCAGCAGGCGTAACTAATAAGAAAGGTCATGCCGCTGTTGCGGCGTTATAACTTCAGGTGATGTGCAGTGTCGTTGGCATAAGCCTTTTAGTGGGGTGTTAAATGGATGAATTCAAACCAGAAGACGAGCTGAAACCCGATCCCAGCGATCGTCGTGCTGGTCGTTCCCGTCAGTCTTCCGATCGTGAAAACGATCAGCAGATCAACTTCGATGAGGTTGATTTAGACTCAGACGAGCGCCGTCCGGCTCGCACACGTAAGGTGCGTGACGAGCGCGAAGAGGAAGAAGAGTATTACGAATCTGATGACGACGGCGAGGAAGAAGCCCCCGTTGAGCGTCGTCCACGCAAACGCAAAAAAATGCCTGCCCGCAAACCGGCTTCTCGCCAGTACATCATGATGGGTCTGGGCATTGTCGTTCTGCTGGTGCTGATTATCGGCATTGGTTCTGCGCTGAAAGCGCCGTCCACGTCTGGCGAGCAAGCGTCGACGTCCGGTGAGAAGAGCGTCGACTTGTCGGGAAGTAATGGCTCTCCTGCAGATCAGGCAAATGGTGCCCAACCTGCGCCAGGCGCGACGCCAGCGGGACAAGCCGCAGGAAATCCACAGCAGGATGTTTCTCTGCCGCCCATTTCCTCAACCCCAACTCAGGGTCAGAATACCGTTGCGCCTGATGGTCAGCAGCGCGTTGAAGTTCAGGGCGACCTGAATAATGCCCTGAATCAGCAGCAAGGTCAGATTGACAGCGCGGTGGCGAATTCCACTCTGCCGACTGAACCTGCCACTGTTGCACCTGTTCGTGGCGGCAGCGCTCCGCGCCAGGCGACCACCAGTACTGCAGAAACGGCACCAGCGGCAACTTCACGCCCTGAACGTAAGCACACGGTGATTGAGCCGAAGCCGCAGACTAAGCCTCAGGCCACAGTCAAAGCTGAGCCAAAACCTGTTGCCCAGCCGAAGCGTACAGAAACCACGACTGCAGCCACCAGCACGCCAGTCAAACCGGCAGCGCCAGTTGAAGCGGCAAAACCAGCCGCCACCGCAGCAGCAAAACCTGCGGCGACAGCGGCTCCGGCAGCAACGGCAACGGCTTCTGCAGCCACAGGCGGCAAAGAAACCGGTGATGTCGGTTCCCTGAAATCTGCACCTGGTAGCCATTACACGCTGCAGCTCAGCAGTTCGTCGAACTACGACAACCTGAACAACTGGGCGAAGAAAGAGAATATTCAAAAATATGTGGTCTATCAGACCACCCGCAATGGTCAGCCATGGTATGTGCTGGTGAGCGGCGTTTATGCTTCGAAAGACGAAGCGAAACGCGCAGTTACCGCATTACCAGCGGATGTCCAGGCGAAAAACCCGTGGGCAAAACCGTTGCATCAGGTTCAGTCTGATCTGAAGCAGTAGTTGTCCATGACACAGCGCCTTCAGTCTGCATTCGCGGGCTGAAGGCGACTGTGTTTTTAAGCGCAGGATGCTGTAGGAGCTTTTTCTCCTCAGCCGGGGAAAGTGTAAGCAGTCAGACAGCATGAAAAAAAATCGCGCTTTTTTGAAATGGGCAGGGGGGAAATACCCGCTGCTTAACGATATTGAAAAACATTTGCCGAAGGGCGAGTGTCTTATCGAGCCCTTTGTCGGGGCCGGTTCTGTGTTCCTCAATACCAGCTATTCCCGCTACATTCTGGCGGATATCAACAGTGACCTGATTGATCTCTACAACATCGTTAAAACCCGCACCGACGAATACATTCGCGAAGCGCGCCTGATGTTCACTCCCGCTCATAATCAGTCTGAAATCTATTATCAACTGCGGGACGAGTTTAATCAGTGTAAAGAGCCGCTGCGTCGCGCGGTGCTGTTTTTGTATCTGAATCGCCATGGTTACAACGGGTTATGCCGTTACAATCTGAAAGGCGAGTTCAACGTGCCGTTTGGGCGCTACAAAAAGCCTTACTTCCCGGAAGCGGAACTGAACCATTTTGCGCAGAAGGCGCAGCACGCCGAGTTCTATTGCCTGTCTTACGAAGCGTGCATGGCAATGGCGAATAAAGAGTCGGTGGTCTACTGCGATCCGCCGTATGCACCGCTCTCAGCGACCGCCAATTTTACCGCCTACCACACCAACAGCTTCACGCCAGACCAGCAAAAGCACCTGGCGGAAATGGCAGAAAAGCTGGTCAGTAAGCAAATACCGGTGTTAATTTCGAACCATGACACGCCCGCCACTCGTGAGTGGTACAAAGCGGCGAAGCAATATCAGGTCAAAGTGCGTCGCAGTATCAGCAGTAATGGCGGCACACGAAAGAAGGTGGATGAACTGTTGGCGCTCTATCGCCCGGTTGCCCCATAAACGTTTTCAAGGAGATGCGGATGAAACAGTATTTGATTGCCCCGTCGATTCTGTCGGCCGATTTTGCCCGTCTGGGTGAAGACACCGCGAAAGCCCTGGCGGCTGGCGGTGATGTCGTCCACTTCGACGTAATGGATAACCATTATGTGCCGAACCTGACGATGGGTCCGATGGTGCTCAAATCCCTGCGTAATTACGGCATCACCGCTCCGATTGATGTGCACCTGATGGTCAAACCGGTCGATCGCATTATCCCGGACTTTGCCGCGGCAGGCGCCAGCATTATCACTTTCCATCCTGAAGCGTCGGACCACGTCGATCGCTCGTTACAGCTGATTAAAGAACACGGCTGTAAGGCCGGTCTGGTGCTCAATCCTGCGACCTCGCTGAGCTTCCTGGATCACGTGATGGATAAACTCGACGTGATTTTGCTGATGTCCGTGAACCCAGGTTTTGGTGGTCAGTCCTTTATTCCTCACACGCTTGAAAAGCTGCGCGAAGTGCGTCGCCGCATTGATGCGTCAGGGCGTGATATCCGCCTGGAAGTGGACGGTGGCGTGAAGGCCGCGAATATCCGCGAGATTGCCGCTGCAGGTGCCGATATGTTTGTGGCTGGCTCGGCCATTTTTGACCAGCCAGATTACAAGAAAGTGATTGATGACATGCGCAGTGAACTGGCAAAGGTAAGTCATGAGTAAATTCGATTCTATCCGCGGCGTGGCTTTTGATCTCGATGGCACGCTGGTTGACAGCGCTCCGGGCTTAACGGCCGCTGTGGACAGCGCACTGTATGCGCTGGAATTACCGACGGCAGGCGAAGAGCGTGTTATCACCTGGATTGGTAACGGGGCCGACGTTCTGATGGAACGCGCGCTGACGTGGGCGCGCCAGGAACGTGCTTCGCTGCGTGCGCAGCAGGGCAAACCGTCTGTTGATCATGACGATATTCCTCAGGAAGAGCAGCAGCGCGTACTGCGTAAGCTGTTTGACCGTTACTACGCAGAATTTGCCGAAGAGGGCAGCTATCTGTTCCCGGCAGTGGCCGAAACGTTAAGCGCGCTGCATGCCAAAGGCTTGCCGCTGGCGCTGGTCACCAACAAGCCCTCACCGTTTGTTGCTCCTATACTGGAAGCGCTGGATATCGCGAAATATTTCACCGTGGTTGTCGGTGGCGATGACGTGCAGAACAAAAAGCCGCATCCGGAACCGCTACTGTTGGTGGCAGGAAAATTATCCCTTGCGCCTGCAGAGCTGCTGTTTGTGGGCGACTCACGCAATGATATTCTTGCCGCGCAGGCTGCTGGCTGCTGCTCAGTGGGCCTGACCTATGGCTATAACTACGGCGAAGCGATTGCCGACAGCAATCCCGATGTCGTCTATGACCGTTTTAACGATTTGTTGCCCGCACTCGGGCTCCCGCACAGTGAAATTCAGGAAGTGAAAAATGACTAAGCCCATCGTATTTAGTGGCGCACAGCCGTCCGGTGAATTAACCATTGGTAACTACATGGGTGCGCTGCGTCAGTGGGTCAACATGCAGGACGACTATCACTGCATCTACTGCATCGTTGACCTGCATGCTATCACCGCCCGTCAGGACCCAGAAAAGCTGCGCAAAGCGACACTGGACACCCTTGCGCTGTACCTGGCCTGCGGTATCGATCCTGAGAAGAGCACCATCTTTGTTCAGTCCCATGTGCCAGAGCACGCACAGTTAGGCTGGGCACTGAACTGCTACACCTATTTCGGTGAACTGAGCCGTATGACGCAGTTTAAAGACAAGTCAGCGCGCTACGCCGAAAACATCAACGCCGGTCTGTTCGATTACCCGGTGCTGATGGCGGCCGATATTCTGCTGTATCAGACCAATCAGGTGCCGGTTGGCGAAGACCAGAAACAGCATCTGGAGTTGAGCCGTGATATCGCTCAGCGCTTCAATGCGCTGTACGGTGAGGTGTTTAAGGTGCCTGAGCCGTTCATTCCGAAATCTGGTGCGCGCGTGATGTCACTGCTGGAGCCGACCAAGAAGATGTCTAAGTCCGACGATAACCGCAACAACGTTATCGGCCTGCTGGAAGATCCGAAATCCGTGGTGAAGAAAATCAAACGTGCAATGACCGATGGCGATGAGCCACCTGTTGTGCGCTACGACGTACAGAACAAAGCGGGTGTGTCCAACCTGCTGGATATTCTCTCCGGTGTGACGGGCAAGACGATCCCAGAGCTGGAGCAGCACTTCGAAGGCAAGATGTACGGCCACCTGAAAGGTGAAGTGGCTGATGCCGTGTCTGGCATGCTGAGCGAATTGCAGGAGCGTTACAACCGCTTCCGCAACGACGAAGCTCTGCTGAATAAAGTGATGAAAGACGGGTCTGCTAAAGCACGCGAACATGCTTCCAAAACGCTGAAAGCGGTGTATGAAGCGATTGGGTTTGTGGCGCATCCGTAAGGCCAGACGCTAAAGACGAAAAAAAACCGGGATTGCCCGGTTTTTTTATCGCTAACAATCGCGGTAACGCTTACTCGTCTGCCGGGCCACAGCCGCCGATGATTTTGGAAATAGAAATGGCTGGGTGCAGCAGGTAATCGTAGCTACAGGATTTATTTTTGTTCTGGATGCTGCCGGTGCAAGCCGTCAGGGTGGAAATAACAGCCAATAAGGCAAACGCTTTAACCATGTTTTTCATGCCAATATCCCTTTCATTTTTAAGTTATCTTCAATGCGGAGAATAACGCCGGGGCGTCTTTTCTCCGCTGGGGATTTAAGCACAGAAGAGGGGGATAAAGCGGATTGCAGGGGGCGTTTTTGCCGTCTGAATACGGACTTGAAAACACCCCGTTACTCATTCAGGTAATGGCTAAATATCAGTGAGTTGAGAACCAGTTCAGTTTTTCTCGCAGCGCGACAACGCGCCCAACGATAATCAGCGCCGGGCTGGCCACTTGTTGTGCCAACGCGGAAAGCTCATCCAGCGTGCCCGCAACCACGCGCTGTTTGATAGCCGTGCCGTTCTCCACCAGTGCGACAGGCATATTCGCCTCCATACCGTGTTCTCGCAGTTTTTCGCTGATGGTCGCTGCCTGATTAAGCCCCATATAGAACACCAGCGTCTGTTTTTCTGCCGCCAGATTATGCCAGTCGAGTTCAGTGCCCGTTTTCAGGTGGCCGGTAACCAGACGCACGCTTTGGGCGTAATCACGGTGCGTTAGTGGGATACCTGCGTAGGCAGAACAACCGGATGCAGCGGTAATCCCCGGTACAACGGAGAACGGAATACCTGCATTACACAGCGTTTCCAGCTCTTCGCCACCACGCCCAAAGATAAACGGATCGCCACCTTTGAGGCGCACCACGCGTTTCCCTTTCTGCGCTTCACGCAGCAGAATTTGGTTAATCTCTTCCTGCGGCACGCAGTGATAGCCAGCACGTTTGCCCACAAACACCCGGTCAGCATCGCGGCGCACCAGATTCATAATGTCGTCGGACACCAGACGGTCATAGACCACGATATCCGCCTGCTGAATTTGCTGCAGGCCCTTTAGCGTCAGTAGCCCCGCATCGCCAGGCCCTGCGCCAACCAGCACCACTTCACCGCGGTTATCCAGCGGTTCGTTAAGCAATTGCTTAGTGGTGGTTTGCACGGCCTGTTCGTCTTGATTCGCCAATGACTGAGCCAGGCGATCGTTGACGAACAGCTTTTCCCAGAAGCGGCGACGCTCACCCACGGTAGCAAACTGTTGTTTGACACGTGAGCGAAGCTGGCCTGCGAAATGGGCAACCTGACCCAGATGCTGCGGCAACAGAGACTCTAACTTTTCACGCAGTAAACGTGCCAGAACCGGGGAGGCGCCGCCCGAAGAAACAGCGACCATCAGCGGGGAACGGTCGATAATGGACGGCATGATGAAACTGGCCTGTTTAGGCGCATCGACCACATTACAGAATATCCGCCGTTTTTCCGCTTCTTCACTGACTTGATGATTCACCGCATCGTCATCCGTGGCAGCAATAGCCAGCCAGCTTTTGTCGAGCAGAGTGGTATCAAATTCCCCTTCAACCAGTGTCAACATGCCCGCTTCCGCCCAGACGTGGAACTGGGGCGCAAACTCGAGAGCATTGACCGTCAGCCGCGCGCCTGCGTCCAGTAACAGACGGGCTTTACGTTCGGCAACGTCACCACCGCCGACTAGCAGGCAGTCGCGTTCGCGCAGTTGGCAGAAAATGGGTAAGTGATCCATGGGCGTCTCGCAGCAATGAAGGGGAAAGAAGTCCGGCGGCAGAACGCCGCCGGAAGGGTCATCAGGCCTTTAATTGTACCTGACCGTCTTTAACGCGCACCTCAAAATGTGCAATCGAATGGTTTTCATCTTCCATGCACAGCCCGTCGCTGAGGCGGAAGCGCTGCTTTTTCAGCGGACTGGCAACCCACAGCTCACCGTTGTGCTCCGCAATCAGCCCGCGCGAGAGGACGCTGGCGCGGAAGAACGGGTCAATGTTGCTGATAGCGAACACCTGTTCGTCATGATACGGGCGGAAAATCGCGACTTGCTCTTGGCCGAGCAGCGCGCAGACGCCGGTCTGAGGCAGGATCTCGTCGATGTTGCAGATATTTACCCACTGGCTCATGCGTTTTCCTCCACCAGAGTGACCGGGATGCGTTCGTACGGGGTTGCCGGGCGATGCTGTTCGCGCTCAGGCACAACCTGCACGTTTGGATCGCGCTGCTTGCTGTTCACAAAGTGCTGGAAGCGGCTTTGCGCAGCCGGGCTGTTGACCGTCTCGGTCCATTCACAAGCAAAGGCGGCACGCAGACGAGCCAGCTCTTCTTCCAGATGGTCGTTGAGGCCAAGCTTATCGTCGATGATGACGGCTTTCAGATACTCGATGCCGCCTTCCATGTTATCGAGCCACGGTGCGGTACGGGTCAGTTTGTCCGCGGTACGGATGTAGAACATCATGAAGCGATCGAGGTATTTGATCAGCGTGTCGTGGTCGAGGTCTGCGGCCAGCAAATCGGCATGGCGAGGTTTCATCCCGCCGTTACCGCAGACGTACAGGTTCCAGCCTTTTTCTGTGGCGATGATGCCCACGTCTTTGCCTTGAGCTTCCGCACATTCGCGGGTACAGCCAGAGACGCCAAACTTCATTTTGTGTGGTGTACGAATGCCTTTATAACGGTTTTCCAGCTCAACGCCGAAGCCCACGCTATCGCCAACGCCGTAGCGGCACCAGGTGCTGCCCACGCAGGTTTTTGCCATACGCAGTGCTTTGGCATAGGCATGACCGGTTTCAAAGCCAGCGTCGATCAGCTGACGCCAGATTTCCGGCAGATCGTCTTTCTGTGCACCAAACAGGCCGATACGCTGAGAACCGGTGATTTTGGTGTAGAGATTAAATTCCTGCGCGATACGGCCCACAGCCATCAGGCCGTCTGGGGTGATTTCACCGCCAGCAGAACGAGGGATCACCGAGTAGGTGCCATCTTTCTGGATATTGGCGAGGAAGTTGTCGTTGGTGTCCTGCAACGGCGTGTGCTGAGGCTTGAGCACATATTCGTTCCAGCAAGACGCCAGCAGGGAACCGACCGTCGGCTTACACACTTCACAGCCGTAGCCTTTGCCGTATTTTGTCAGCAGTTCGTCGAAGGTTTTGATCCCTTCCACGCGAATCAGGTGGTAGAGCTCCTGACGAGAGAAGGCGAAGTGCTCACAGAGATTGTTGTTCACTTCAATGCCCTGTTTCGCCAGTTCTGCATTCAGAACCTGTGTCACCAGCGGGATACAACCGCCGCAGCCGGTGCCCGCTTTGGTTTCGGCTTTCAGCGCCGCAACAGTGTGGCAGCCTTTATTGATGGCACTGACCAAATCGCCTTTGGTGACGTCAAAACAGGAGCAAATCTGCGCGCTGTCTGGCAGTTTATCCACGCCGATGGCCGGTTTACCGCTTGCTGCATGAGCCGGCAGAATCAGTGCGTCCGGATTTTCTGGCAGTTCGATAGCGTTCAGCACCAGTTGCAGAAGGTTGCCGAAATCGCTGGTGTCGCCGACCAGTACCGCACCGAGCAGGGTTTTGTTATCCGGGCTGACAATCAGACGTTTGTAGACTTCTTTGCTTTCGTCGAGGTAAACGTAGCTGCGTGCGCCCGGTGTGCGGCCATGTGCATCGCCGATGCCGCCGACATCAACGCCCAGCAGCTTCAGCTTGGCACTGAGGTCTGCGCCTTCAAATGTGTTTTGGTTGCCGAGGATGTGGTCCACAGCCACCTGCGCCATTTTGTAGCCTGGCGCGACCAGGCCGTAAACGCGGTTATTCCAGCTGGCACATTCGCCGATCGCGTAGATATCCGGATCGGAGGTCTGACAGGTGTCATTGACCATGATCCCGCCGCGCTGACCGGTTGCCAGACCGCATTGGGTGGCTAGTTTGTCACGCGGGCGGATGCCAGTTGAGAAGACGATAAAGTCGATTTCGAGTTCGCTGCCATCGGCAAAGCGCATGGTTTTGCGCCCTTGAGTCCCTTCCTGAACGATCTCTTTAGTGTTCTTGCTGGTGTGGACGCGTACGCCCATGCTTTCGATTTTGCGCTTCAGCTGGTCGCCGCCCATCGCGTCAAGCTGTTCGGCCATCAGCATCGGGGCAAATTCGATGACGTGGGTTTCAACGCCGAGGTTTTTCAGTGCGCCTGCGGCTTCAAGGCCGAGCAGGCCGCCGCCGACCACTGCCCCACGTTTGCTGCGACGAGCACAGGCTTCAATGGCGTTAAGATCTTCGATAGTACGGTAGACGAAGCAGTCCTGAGTATCAGAGCCTTTGATCGGCGGGATCCACGGATAGGAACCGGTCGCCATGATCAGTTTGTCATAAAAGACAGAGCGACCCGCGCTTGAGTGAATCACCTTTTCCTGACGGTTAATGGTGATGGCACGCTCACCAATCAGCACCTTGACGCCGTGTTTCTCATAAAAGCCTTCGCGCACCAGCGAAAGTTCTTCCGCAGTATGGTGAGAGAAGTATGATGAGAGATGCACGCGGTCGTAGGCGATACGGGGTTCTTCACAGAAGACGGTAATCTCGAACTGATCTGCTGGCGCTTTATCGAGTAAATCCTCAATAAAGCGGTGGCCGACCATGCCGTTACCGATAATTGCGAGTCTGACTTTGCTCATTTTTGCCTCGATTTCTTTTCTATTACCGCCTACCTTAACGATTCAGCAAGGTGACTTATTGATGTGAATCAATTTCGCCTTTAGCTACCACCTAAGTAGTATCAGGTTGATTTGTCAGGATTTTTATAAGTTACGGAAATACCAGACTTTTCTGTGGTGCTGAAATAATGTACAAAAAGTGCGGGTTTTAACCTAAAAATGTATTAGGGCGCGTCGTGCGCCACTCCTGGGGGAGATGAGGATGGGAAGCACACCGTTGTGGTTGATTGAAAACGCTCGTTTGCCTGGGCGTGAAGGTCTGTGGCAGCTCGGTATTGAAGACGGTCGGTTCCAGTCGATTACTCCTATGGGAGAAACTCGCCATGAGAGCTTAGAGGTACTCAATGCTCGCGGTGGGTTGGCTATTCCACCTTTTATTGAACCTCATATTCACCTTGATACCACCCAGACGGCGGGCGAGCCAAACTGGAACCAGTCAGGCACGCTGTTTGAAGGCATCGAACGTTGGGCGGAACGCAAAGCGCTGCTCACCCATGAAGATGTGAAAGCGCGAGCGTGGAAAACCCTGAAATGGCAGATTGCCAATGGCATCCAGTTTGTCCGTACTCACGTTGATGTGTCGGACCCGACGCTTACGGCACTGAAAGCCATGCTGGAAGTGAAGAAGGAAGTCGCGCCGTGGGTGGATCTGCAAATTGTGGCATTTCCACAGGAAGGCATTCTTTCCTATCCCGACGGCGCAGCGTTGCTGGAAAAAGCGCTGGAGTTAGGGGCCGATGTCGTGGGGGCCATTCCGCATTTTGAATTCACGCGCGAGTACGGCGTGGAATCGCTGCATATCGCTTTTGCTCTGGCCAGGAAATACGACCGTCCGTTGGATATTCACTGTGATGAAATTGACGATGAGCAGTCGCGCTTTGTCGAAACGGTCGCTGCACTGGCGCTGAAAGAAGGCATTGGCGCTCGCGTCACGGCCAGCCACACCACCGCGATGCACTCCTACAACGGGGCATACACTTCGCGCCTGTTCCGTCTGCTGAAAATGTCGGGCATTAACTTTGTCGCCAACCCGCTGGTCAACATCCACCTGCAAGGCCGTTTCGATGATTATCCTAAACGGCGCGGAATCACTCGCGTGAAAGAGCTTCTGGGCGCGGGCATTAACGTTTGTTTCGGTCATGATGATGTGTTTGACCCGTGGTATCCGCTTGGAACCGGCAACATGCTTCAGGTGCTGCATATGGGGCTGCATGTCTGCCAGATAATGGGTTATCAGCAGATTAACGAGGGCCTGAACCTGATAACGCACAACAGTGCCAGAACGTTCGGTTTGCAGGATTACGGCATCGAAGTGGGGAACAGCGCTAATCTGATTATTCTGCCAGCCGAAAATGGCTTTGAAGCCGTGCGCTGTCAGGTGCCGGTTCGCTGGTCAATTCGTCAGGGGCGAGTGATTGCGTCTACGCAACTGGCGCAAACCTGGGTGCAAATGGATAAAGGCGGGGAAGAGGTGTTCTTTACCAAAAATAGCCCCTTCGGCGAACGCAAAGGGGCTTAACAGACGCTTAGTGGCCTGCTACCGCATTATGCTGGCGGTGGCGAGTCACAAAGCCAAGGATAAAGCACATCACGAACACCACGGCATACAGTCCGTTTGCGGTGTGTAGCGCAGCCAGCGGGCCGCTGTGGGCCACAATCGGGCCGGTGACGACAAACGTCAGCATGGTGCCGATGGTGCCGCAGGTCAGAATGAAGTTCACCAGTTTTGGCGAGGCAACTTTGGTCTGCAGGGAACCCAGGGTGATGATTGAGGTGTAAATCGCGCTGGAGAAGAAGCCGAGGCACAGAATGAACCATGGCATATGCTCCGGCGAGCCGTTGATGAACAAATACATCAGCACGGCGGCGGCACCTGCCAGCACGGTCAGAATGCGTTGCAGGTCGAAGAAGCGCAGGATAAAGCTAAACGCCCACATGCCCAGCATGTAAGACATCCAGAACTTGCTCACCAGCTCACCCGCATCGCTCAGGCTCATGCCCAGGCCTTTCGCATATTCAGGCACCCAGGCAATAAAGCCCAACTGACCGAGGATGTAGCACAGGGCCGCCACGGCGAGGAACAGCACGCCGATTCCCCATTTTTCTTTTGCCACAGGCTGCGCGTTGGCTTCAGCTTTCTTGCCCAGTACCGGGAAATCGCAGCCAAAAGTCAGAATGAAAATCGCGACATATACCAGGCCAATGCAGGCGTAAACCCAGTACCACTCAATGGTGCGAGCCAGCAGATACGCGGCCACCATCGGGAAAATCATCCCAGCCATACTGAAGAAGGAATCGGTGAACAGCAGACGAGCACCGCGCTGACGGCCTTCGTACATGTGGGTAATGAGGAAGGTACCAATCGACATCGTTATCCCACTCACCAGCCCGAGCACGAACATCGAGGCAGAGAACAGCGCCAGGCTGTGACTCACCATCAGGCCAGCGATCGCCGCCAGCATCAGGACGAAGCCAAAACGCAGCTGCGTTTTCAGCGGAACAATTTCCATCAACCAGGCGTTAAGGAAAATAGAGATCAAAATACCGGCATTGAGGAACGTGAAAGTGTTGCTCATGCTGGACACCGGCAGGTGGAAATAGTCGGCGATATTGCCCATCACCATCCCGGTGACAATCACCAGCGCCCCGGTCAGGGCGTAGGAGAAGAAGCTGATCCATGTGAGCTTGATACGATTGCTGTTAGTCATGACTGGCCTGTGAATAGAACTGTAAAACGCATTGACAATGCGTGGGGTGTGCAGATTTTATGCGTTAGCGTGACGGAGGCAAATGTTTATTCTGAAAATGATGAAATTAATCTTAAAGTGACGAGACTCGTATCACATTTTTGTGGGGCGTCAAATAAAATCCACTACGTTACATCTGTTTCTGATAAGTAAACTTAAGTAAAAGGCTGGTTTGTCAGCCGAACGCCTTTTAGAATCAAGCGATTCGCATTCTCTACCGTTCCCGTTTAAGGAATTCACATGCTCAAATCTACCCTGGCTGCCGTGACGGCTGTTTTTGCACTCTCTACAATTTCCCCTGCAGTTCTGGCGGCAAAAGCAGATCCGCACGTTTTACTGACAACGTCTGCCGGTAATATTGAGCTGGAACTGAATAGCCAAAAAGCGCCTGTTTCTGTCGAAAACTTTGTGAACTATGTGAACAGTGGGTTCTATAACAACACCACCTTCCACCGCGTGATCCCGGGCTTTATGATTCAGGGCGGCGGCTTCACCGAGCAGATGCAGCAGAAGCAGCCAAATCCACCGATCAAAAACGAAGCTGACAACGGTCTGCGTAATACTCGCGGTACCATTTCGATGGCGCGTACTGCGGATAAAGACAGCGCAACCAGCCAGTTCTTTATCAACGTGGCAGACAACGCGTTCCTGGACCACGGCCAGCGTGATTTTGGCTATGCGGTCTTTGGTAAAGTTGTGAAAGGCATGGATGTGGCCGATAAGATTTCTCAGGTGGCTTCTCATGACGTGGGTCCATACCAGAATGTGCCAACAAAACCGGTAGTTATCCTGTCTGCGAAAGTCCTGCCGTAATCTCTTCTCTCGCGGGCTAACCTGCCCGCGTCATTCTGACCTTTCTGCGTAACCCGAAATTGCTGCTTATACTTGTGGCACAAGGGGAACCGTCAGGGAGGTCCAGATGAAAAAGCTCACCGATAAGCAAAAAATTCGCCTGTGGGAAAAGCGACGAGCTCGCTCGTTTGCGAGCAGCGGTCGGCTGGATGTACCTGAGCCTCACGCACAGGATGCGCTTTTCGCCCAGCGTGTGGAAACCCTCGAACTCGGTCCGCTGCATCGTGGTTTGCCGTGGCTGTGCGCCATTCACCAGCAGATTTTCCAGGATGCCTGGGATTGGGCAGGGGAATTGCGCGAAGTCGATATCTCCCGTGGTGAGACCCGTTTCTGCCATTTCGAGTACATCGAAAATGAAGGCAACGACCTGATGCAGGAACTGGAAGACGAACACTACCTCGTTGGGCTGCCCAAAGAGGCATTTATTCAGCGGCTGGCACACTACTACTGTGAGATTAATGTGCTGCACCCGTTCTTTGTCGGCAGCGGCCGTGCACAGCGTGTGTTCTTCGAACAATTGGCTATTCACGCCGGATATGTGCTGGACTGGGGCGTTGTTGACCCGGAAAGCTGGAGTCAGGCAAATCAGAACGGGGCGTTGGGTGATTTGCAGCCGTTGACTGACCTGTTCACTAAAGTGGTAAGCGAAGCGCAGGAAACTGAGTAGAATAGCGCGGTTTGCTGTCACCGGAGCCGCTATGATCCTGCTTATCGATAACTATGATTCGTTTACCTGGAACCTCTACCAGTATTTTTGCGAGCTGGGCGCCGAGGTGGTTGTCAGGCGCAATGATGAGATCAGTCTCGATGAGATAGCGCAACTGGCACCCGCAAAAATCGTCATTTCGCCCGGCCCTTGTACGCCAGATGAATCCGGGATTTCGCTCGACGTGATCCGCCATTACGCTGGCAAACTGCCTATTCTGGGTGTTTGCCTCGGTCACCAGGCGATTGGCCAGGTATTCGGCGCGACCATTGTTCGGGCTGCCAAAGTGATGCACGGCAAAACCTCTCCGATAACGCATAACGGCACCGGTGTCTTCAGCGGGTTGAATAATCCCCTCGCGGTGACTCGTTACCATTCTCTGGTGATTGACCCGCCGACACTCCCTGCCTGTTTTGAGATAACCGCAAGCAGTGAAACCGGCGAGATCATGGGCATTCGCCACCACGAATGGGATCTCGAAGGCGTGCAATTCCACCCTGAAAGCATTCTCAGCGAGCAAGGACATCAGCTGCTGGATAACTTCCTTAAGCGGTAAATGCACTTGCCATGATGTGATTTTTTATGCATATTTCGTGATTATATTTTCATAATCATGCTGCGTAAGAGGTTTTGACATGGCGAGTGAACAAACGGCAATTACCCGAGCAACTTTTGACGAAGTGATCCTGCCCATTTATGCCCCGGCAGAGTTTATCCCGGTGAAAGGGAAAGGGAGCCGTATCTGGGATCAACAGGGCAAAGAGTATGTTGATTTTGCCGGTGGGATTGCCGTTACTGCGCTGGGCCACTGTCACCCCAGACTCGTCGAAACCCTGAAAAGCCAGGGCGAAACGTTGTGGCACACCAGCAACGTTTTCACTAACGAACCTGCGCTGCGTCTGGGGCGTAAGCTGGTGGCATCGACATTTGCTGAGCGTGTGGCGTTTATGAACTCCGGCACTGAAGCGAACGAAACCGCTTTTAAACTCGCTCGCCACTATGCCTGCGTGCGCCACAGCCCGTTCAAAACCAAAATCATCGCTTTCCATAACGCCTTCCATGGCCGCTCCCTGTTTACCGTGTCCGTTGGCGGGCAGCCGAAGTACTCTGACGGCTTTGGGCCAAAACCTGCGGATATCATTCATGTTCCGTTCAATGACCTGCATGCAGTGAAAGCGGTAATGGACGATCATACTTGCGCTGTTGTCGTTGAACCTATTCAGGGTGAAGGTGGTGTGACGGCGGCGACGCCTGAATTTCTGAAAGGCCTGCGTGAACTGTGCGACGAGCACAAGGCGTTGCTGGTGTTCGACGAAGTGCAGTGTGGCATGGGGCGTACCGGTTCGCTATTCGCGTATATGCACTACGGCGTGACGCCGGATATTTTGACCAGCGCTAAAGCCCTGGGCGGCGGTTTTCCTGTCAGCGCTATGTTAACCACGGAAGAGATTGCCAGCGCTTTCCACGTGGGATCACACGGGTCAACTTACGGCGGCAACCCATTAGCCTGTGCGGTAGCGGGGACAGCTTTCGACATTATCAACACCCCGGAAGTGCTGGAAGGTGTGAAGGCGAAGCGTGAACAGTTCGTGAAGCACTTGCAGCAGATTGACGCTGAACTGGATGTTTTCAGCGATATTCGCGGCATGGGCTTGCTGATTGGTGCCGAGCTTAAGCCTCAGTTCAAAGGGCGTGCGCGTGATTTCCTGCATGCAGCAGCTCATGAAGGTGTGATGGTGCTGAATGCCGGGACTGACGTGATGCGTTTCGCGCCGTCACTGGTGGTTGAGAGCGCTGATATCGATGAAGGGATGAAGCGTTTTGCTGCAGCGGTCAGAAAGATTGTTGGCTGACGTTTCGCCCGGCGGCACTGCGTTTGCCCGTCTGTAGGCCTGTGCAAGCGAAGCGCCGCCAGGCAGAGTTTCTACGTCCGCCGTTTCAACCAAATCCCGTGATGTGGACGTTGACGCCAGGCCACCGACGAAATGGTGTGCATGGTATTCAAATGGCCAAGTATCCGCTGTAAATGCTGTTCCATGGTGCTTAACGGGCCGTGGGATAGCGTATCCAGTGACTCCATAATATTGGCGTCTCCACTTCCACCTGCCTCGTCATACTCCAGACGCTGCTGACACCGTTGCAGCGCAATCTCACAAGATTCCAGATACTGTTGGGCCAGCGACTCCGTCAGCATGTTGTGCTCGCGGGCAAGCGTGGTCATGGCGTTAATATGCTCGACAATAAACTGGCTGTGAGTCACCCACAGCTTCATGTCGGCAAGATAGCGCGAGTTGAAGCCGGGTTCCTGCATCGCCTGATTAAGCGAGTTGAACAATGCGTTATGAGCCTGATTCACACGCATGCGCTGATAGGCAAGGGTTGGCGCTTGCGGGTCGTTGCTGAGAATAAGACGTAAGGCATCCTGATCGGCTTCCAGCGCTTGCTGGGCATTTTTGCGCAGCAGGCCGCTTTGCCACTGCGGCCACAGCCAGACCATGCCACCAAAGGCAATCAGGCAGCCGATAAGCGTGTCTATCAGCCGGGCAACAATAAATTGATCCCCGTTGAGCGTCAGCAACTGGATGGTGTATACCGCCGTCACCGTAAAGCCCACTGTCGCCCAGCCGTAACTTTTACGGATGATGAGGTAGCTTATGAGGGTAATCACCAGCATCGCCGCCAGTGCATAGCCCTCTGGGGCATGAAAGTGCAGGGTGATGCCCGCGATGACCAATCCAGCCAGCGTGCCTGCCGCCCGGTGAAAAATCCTTACTCGCGTCGCGCCATACCCGTTTTGTGTGACCAGCAGGACAGTCATCAGGATCCAGTAAGGTTTGGGCAGGTGCAATGCAGACCCCATCAGGCTGGCGATGCTCAGCATTACGCTGATTCGCGCAGCATTACGCAGTGCCGGGGACTTCAGTGAAAGATAACTTTTGAGTGCTGCAAAGACCGGCAAGCGGCGTTCGTTATCCGCCATTAAATCACGCGGATAGAGCGGGCGCTGGAGGCGCAGCACTCTGGCTATGCGGCTGAAATGCCAGGCGCAGAACTGGCCCACAGGATTATCGGGATGCTGACGGGCGATTTTCTCCAGCGCGCCAACCTGCTTGTCCATTGAGAAACGCTGGGGAAAACGGTGGTAGAGAATATCGTCGGCCATCACGCGCAGGCGCGTGGCGATGGTTTGGGCATTCCAGCGGATGACAGCTTCAGCATGGCTTCGCTCAACCAGCTTTTGGACTTCTGCCGGTTGGTGCAGGCTGACGGAGATGTGCTCCTGCAAATCAAGGCCCATCTGGAAGGAGCGCAGCAGGCGTTTGTAATCATGGTTCTTATTGGCCGCGAGCATGTGAAGCTGTTGGTAGCACTGGGTAATCAGGTCGACGGCTTTTTGCTGGCGCGCCAGCAGTGGCGGCAATGCTTTCTCTGGGTCGGTGTGCTGGGTCAGCAGGCTGTACTTGGCTTCGCAGTAATCCGCCAGTTGGCGATACAGCAAGCTCAGCGATTCGCGCAATGGCTGTTCACGCCACATCCAGAACCAGAACCAGTTAAACAGGCCATACCAAAGTGTGCCGAGGGCATAAATCAGCAATGGCTCCCAGACTGGCATGTTGCCCGCAAGGCTCAGGGTAAAAATCGCGGCGATGAGAGACGCGGGCAGTAAACGGGCATGCAGAGAGCTTATCTCGGCCGTTACGCCAAGCGTCATCGCGAGAACGGTCAGGATCAGTGGTAAGGGGAGGCTCTGCGCCAGCAGTAACTGAACCGCGAGACTGCAGCCCGCGAACAACGAGCCACCAATAATCAGGCGTTTGAAAAAGCGTTTGTGCGGCGTATCGAGACCGGCAATGTTGCAGCAGGCGGGAACTAACGAAAACAGCAAACCGTACTTGAGATACCCCAACATCAGGCCGATAGCCACGGGCGTACAGAGCACCAGGGTTTGCCGCAGTGCGTAGTTAATTTCCGGGTGATAAATTAGCCTGCGCCACATAGCGGTAGAGACAAAAATGGCGTATTGCGCGAACAATACGCCATTTATCGAGCTTAGCGGGTGCCGTAAACGACGATGGTCTTACCGTGGGCGGAGATCAGGTTCTGATCTTCCAGCATTTTCAGAATACGGCCAACGGTTTCACGGGAACAACCCACGATCTGACCGATTTCCTGACGGGTAATTTTAATCTGCATACCGTCCGGGTGGGTCATGGCGTCGGGTTGTTTCGCCAGGTTCAGCAGCGTCTGTGCGATACGGCCCGTTACGTCGAGGAACGCAAGGTTGCCAACCTTCTCAGAAGTGACCTGCAGGCGGCGAGCCATCTGCGAAGAGAGGCGCATCAGAATATCTGGGTTGACCTGAATCAACTGACGGAATTTTTTGTAGGAAATTTCGGCCACTTCACAAGCGGTTTTCGCCCGAACCCAGGCACTACGCTCCTGGCCTTCTTCGAAGAGACCAAGCTCACCAATGAAATCGCCCTGGTTGAGGTAAGAGAGGATCATCTCTTTCCCTTCTTCGTCCTTGATGAGTACAGCAACTGAGCCTTTCACGATGTAGTACAGCGTTTCTGCTTTTTCACCCTGGTGAATCAGCGTGCTCTTCGATGGGTACTTATGAATGTGGCAATGAGACAAGAACCATTCAAGGGTAGGGTCTGTTTGCGGTTTGCCAAGCACCATGCGCGGTTATCCTCTGTTATAAGCTGTCTCCAGTGGCAGACACGACACTGCCGCTGGCTTTGCAATCGTATCCTTCCCTGTGCCTGGGAAGTCGGCTGTCGAATTATGCAGCAGCCTGTAATGTGGTGTCCTCTGCGTGCACGCAGCACTTCACTGCATGACTGTAGCATCCCGACTGTTTTAGCATAGCTTTTGCTGCGTGTCTCCTGGTGTCTCGCTTCAGCATGACGCACATCTCCTTCCGTTGCGAGTTTTGTTATGTGCGCGTAATCTGAGAGGAAATTTGCAACTTCGGAGTTAAAAATTATGCAAGCACGTGTGAAATGGGTTGAGGGTTTAACCTTCCTG
This sequence comes from Scandinavium sp. NPDC088450, assembly GCF_044900545.1. Classification (NCBI taxonomy): domain Bacteria; kingdom Pseudomonadati; phylum Pseudomonadota; class Gammaproteobacteria; order Enterobacterales; family Enterobacteriaceae; genus Scandinavium; species Scandinavium sp. NPDC088450. Next base: position 53,069 of record NZ_JBJDNI010000031.1, read on the forward strand.
GGCGAGTCTGCTTCTGGCCACCAAATTTTGATGGACGGTAACTCTGGAGACAAAGCACCGAGCCCGATGGAAATGGTGCTGATGGCGGCGGGGGGATGCAGCGCAATCGACGTGGTGTCAATTTTGCAGAAAGGGCGTCATGACGTGAAAGATTGCGAAGTGAAGCTGACCTCTGAGCGTCGTGAAGAAGCGCCACGTATGTTTACGCACATTAATCTGCACTTCATCGTAACGGGTAAAGATCTGAAAGAAGCGGCGGTCTCTCGTGCGGTGGATTTGTCGGCAGAAAAATACTGCTCTGTGGCGCTGATGCTGGAGAAAGCCGCGAAGATCACCCACTCGTTTGAGGTGGTTGAGGCTTAAAACCAGATGCCCGGTGGCGCGATGCTTACCGGGCCTACGCCGTTTGGTAGGCCGGTGCAAGCGTAGCGCCGCCCGGCAAATTTGTGCGGCCTGATGCCCTCTCCCCAACTCTCTCCCACGGGGCGAGGGAGCAAACACTAAAAACCTTCTGGTAAGAGAAGATTTTGCAGTTTACCTCCTTCCATCCATTAACCGCTCAACCAGCGGTGTCATGATCAACTCCATAGCCAGCCCCATTTTCCCTCCTGGCACAACCAGCGTGTTCATGTGTGAAATGAACGAGCCTTGCAGCATCGCCAGCAGCCAGGGGAAATCGATGTCGCCCAGATTCTGGAAATGGATAACCACAAAGCTTTCATCCAGCGACGGAATACCTTTAGCGGCGAACGGGTTAGAAGTATCGACCGTGGGCACGCGCTGGAAGTTGATATGTGTGCGCGAGAACTGCGGCGTGATGAAATTGATGTAATCCTCCATGGAACGCACCACGGAATCCATCACCGCTTCACGAGAATGCCCGCGCTCGCTGGTGTCTCGCGTCAGTTTCTGAATCCATTCCAGGTTCACAATCGGGACTACGCCAACCAGCAAATCAACATGCTTTGCCACATCATGCTGAGGCGTCACCACGCCACCGTGTAATCCTTCGTAGAACAGCACGTCGGTGGGTTCCGGCAGTGGCTGCCAGGGCGTGAATGTTCCGGGTACCTGATTCCACGGCACGGCTTCATCATAGGTATGCAGATATTTGCGCGACTGTCCGCTGCCACTCTGGCCGTAGGTGATAAACGTCTGTTCAAGCAAACCGAAGTCATTGGCATCCGGGCCGAAATAACTGATATGACGGCCCATATCGCGCGCTTTACGGATTGCCATGTCCATTTCAGGGCGGGTGTAGCGATGAAAACTGTCCCCTTCGACTTCGGCGGCGTTTAAATTGAGCTGAGCAAAGATTTTACGAAAGGCGAGGCTGGTGGTGGTGGTCCCCGCGCCGCTGGAGCCGGTCACGGCAATCACCGGGTATTTGGCAGACATAACGACTCCCTGGGTAAGCAGTGGTAATGAGTATAGTCAGCCGCGAAATTGAGTGCGGGTCATTAAGTTGACGGTCTCGTGCAGTTCGGACCACACCAGAACAACTTCCCCGCTTTGCAATTGCTGTTTGACGTCGGCGACTTTATCTTCGAGCGAACGTTCATGTTCACCATAATCGGTGCCTTCGCGCAACACAAAGCTTTCAATCAGGTTTTCCAGCGTTTCGGGAGCCAGGTCCTGCCAGGGAATGATCATGCGATAGCTCCAAGAAAACGGGTCAGCCAGTCTGGAATGCGTTTTTCCAGCCACATTTCGGGATGACGCAGTGTGCCGCCGACAAAGCCAACATGCCCGCCGTATTCGGTGAGCTGATACTGGATATTCTTCGGCAGTTCTTCCTGTGCGGGAATGGAGTGGTGATCCATAAAGGGATCGTCTTTGGCGTGAATAATCAGCGTCGGTTTGGTTATCTGACTCAACACAGGCATGGCGCTGCACTGGCGGTAATAGTCGATAGCATCGGCGAAGCCGTGAATTTTCGAGGTGATCAGATCGTCAAACTCGCGAATACGGCGAACGCTTTTCAAACGCTTAAGATCGACCGGCAGCGTGCCAGGATAAGCCTTCAGCTTGCGTGAGGCATTGGCTTTCAGCAGATTCAGCAGGTAGCGCTGATAAACGCGGGAAAAGCCTTTGTCCATGTGATAGCTGCAAGCTTCGAGCATAAAGGGCGCAGAAACGATCACGGCGGCATCCAGCGGCGTCGCGTCGCCTTCTTTAGCTAACAGACAGCCAAGCATGTTGCCCCCCAGCGAGTAGCCGACCGCTGCCGTAGGCACTTCGCCAAATTCACGTTTCAGCCAGGAGAGGAACCAGGTGCCATCTTCGGTTTCACCGGAATGGTAAATACGATCGTTGCGGTTAGGTTCCCCGCTGCAACCGCGAAAATGCATCACCACACCAAGCCAGCCACGCTGCTGTGCTGCATGAATCAGGCCATGAGCGTAAGGGCTGTAAAGGCTGCCTTCAAGGCCGTGAAAGACGACCAGGCGCGGTTTGTGACGCGCCTGATTAGGATCTTCACTCCAGGCCAGATCGACAAAATCCCCATCCGGAAGTTCCAGGCGTTGCCAGTGCGGCGTGAACAGCACTTTGCGACGGATCAGGCGCGGCAGCATGGTCTGCAGGTGGCAGTTGCGCACGCCTTTCATCGGCACGAAAGTGTCGTTCTCTTCAGGTGGGACTTCAAATTCTACAGGGGTGATCTGGGCCATACTGTTACGCTGTTGTGATGAAAATCCTGTCTACTATACCGCCACCTCAGTTTCATGCTTATGAAATCGAGGCGCGGTAGGCTTTTGTTGAACTTATTTAGTCTTCCTGGAGCATTTTTTCCAGTTGTTCCTGAGCATCAAGCCAGGCCATTTCGCACTCTTCCAGCCCTGATTTTGCGCTGGCCTGTTGTTGCAGGCACTCCGTCAGTTCTGTTTTACGAGCCTGATCATACAGTTCGCTGTCACCCAGTTTTTCTTCAGCGGCGGCGAGTTTCGCATTGAGTTTTTCCATCTCTTTTTCCAGACGGGCTATCTCTTTGCGCAGCGGCTGGGTCAGCGTGCGTAACTCTGCTTCGCGACGTTTCTGGTCTTTTCGCGCCTGGGCGCTGTTGGCGTTGTCTTTTGGTGCTTCGTCAGGCTGGCTTTCCTGTTTCTGAACGTCCGTCAGCCACTGTTGATAATCTTCCAGATCGCCATCGAAAGGTTCCACTTTCGCATCGTGAACCAGATAGAGGTCATCGGTAGTAGAACGTAACAGGTGGCGGTCGTGCGACACCACAACCAGCGCGCCTTCAAACTCAATCAGCGCTTCGGTCAGGGCTTGACGCATGTCGAGATCCAGGTGGTTGGTCGGTTCATCGAGCAGCAACAGGTTAGGGCGCTGCCAGACGATTAGCGCCAGCACCAGACGCGCTTTTTCGCCTCCGGAGAAACGACGTGTCTCTTCGCTCACTTTATCGCCCTGGAAACCAAAACCGCCGAGGTAATCGCGCAGTTGCTGTTCCAGCACTTGCGGTGCCAGCCTGACCAGATGTTGAAGCGGTGACTCATCGGCGCGTAAAAATTCGAGCTGATGCTGGGCGAAGTAACCGAGCTTGATGCCTTTCGCCAGACCGATTTCACCGCTTTGCGGGGCCAGTTCACCGGCCAACAGTTTGATCAGCGTTGATTTGCCTGCACCGTTTCGACCGAGCAAACCAATACGCGAACCCGGGACCAGGTTGAGTTTGATGGAGTCGAGAATGGTACGGTCGCCGTAACCGGCACTGACTTTTTCCATCTTCAGCAGCGGATTGGGCAGGCTCTCTGGCTCGCGGAAGCTAAAGTGGAACGGGTTATCGACATGCGCCGGAGCAATCAGCTCCATGCGTTCCAGCATTTTCACGCGGCTCTGGGCCTGCTTGGCTTTCGACGCTTTCGCTTTAAAGCGGTCAATAAAGCTCTGCAAATGCGCCACTTTCTGCTGCTGGCTTTCATACATCGACTGCTGTTGAGACAGGCGTGTCGCGCGCTGGATCTCAAAAGAAGAGTAGTTGCCGGTGTACTCGAACATCGACTGCTGTTCGATATGAATAATTTTGCCCACCACCGGATCAAGGAAATCGCGGTCATGGGAAATCAGGATCAGCGTGCCCTGATAGCTCTTCAGCCACTTCTCCAGCCAGATAACGGCGTCAAGATCGAGGTGGTTAGTCGGTTCATCGAGCAGCAGCAGGTCGGAACGGCAAATCAGCGCCTGCGCAAGGTTGAGGCGCATACGCCAGCCACCGGAGAAATCACTGGTAGGTCGCTCTAACTGTTCATTGCTGAAACCCAGACCATGCAGCAGGCTGGACGCGCGTGAACGAATGGTCCACGCATCGATAGCATCCAGCTTGCCATGAACGGTGGCGATGGCATGACCGTCGTTGCGCTCATTCGCAGCGTTCAGTTCCGCTTCAAGCTGGCGGTATTCGCGGTCGCCATCGATAACATAGTCGAGCGCAGGCTGCGGCAGGGCAGGGGTTTCCTGATTCACCCACGCCAGTTGCCAGTTGCCCGGATAAGTGAAACTCCCGCCATCGGCGCTAATCTCGTTCTTTAATAGCGACAGCAGCGTGGATTTGCCGCAGCCGTTCTTTCCCACCAGACCGACTTTTTGCCCAGGGTTAATAGTGGCTGTGGCGTTGTCCAACAGGACACGCACGCCGCGACGAATTTGTAGCGAGGAGAAAACAATCATAAGGCGCCGTATGTTCTGACTATGTTAAATTGTCATTATGATAATGTAGTGTGGTGACGCATCGCGACACCGGGCGGCAATGGTAGCCCAAAACAACAACGCCAGACAAAAGTATTCAGGCGCAGGCATGAAATGAGGCCTGCCCATTGGCCGGGAGGGGAATGATGTCAGAGACAGCAAAAGTGTTGCTGCTGTATGCCCATCCGGAATCTCAGGACTCGGTGGCGAACCGGGTTTTGCTTAAGCCGGCACAACAGCTTGAAAACGTGACCGTACACGACCTGTACGCACACTATCCAGATTTCTTTATCGACATTCCGCGTGAGCAAAAATTGTTGCAGGAGCACGATATGATTGTGTTCCAGCATCCACTTTATACCTACAGCTGTCCGGCACTGCTAAAAGAGTGGCTTGACCGTGTGCTGAGCCGTGGCTTTGCCAGCGGCCCGGGTGGAAACCAACTGGCGGGAAAGTACTGGCGAAGCGTCATCACCACCGGTGAGCCGGAGAGTGCTTATCGTCACGACTCCCTGAATCGCTACTCGATGAGTGATATTTTGCGGCCTTTTGAACTGACGTCCGCGATGTGTCGCATGCACTGGATGAATCCGATCATTGTTTATTGGGCTCGCCGCCAGCCTCCTGAAGAACTGGCCAGTCACGCCAGAGCTTATGGCGAATGGCTGGCAAACCCCATTGCTCCAGGAGGTCGCTGATGGAAGGATCGGATTTACTGTTGGCGGGCGTGCTGTTTCTCTTCGCGGCCGTTGCAGCAGTACCTTTGGCATCGCGTTTGGGCATTGGTCCGGTGCTCGGGTATCTGCTGGCTGGCATTGCGATTGGCCCGTGGGGCTTAGGGTTTATCAGCGATGTGGATGAAATTCTGCACTTCTCCGAATTAGGCGTGGTGTTCCTGATGTTTATCATCGGGCTGGAGCTGAATCCGTCGAAGCTTTGGAAGCTGCGGCGTTCCATCTTTGGTGTGGGGGCAGCGCAGGTGCTGCTTAGCGCGGCAATCCTGACCGGTTTGTTGATGTTGACCAATTTCTCGTGGCAGGCGGCGGTGATCGGCGGTATTGGTCTGGCGATGTCATCCACGGCGATGGCACTACAACTGATGCGCGAAAAAGGGATGAACCGCAATGAGGCCGGGCAGCTTGGCTTCTCGGTGTTGCTGTTTCAGGATTTAGCCGTGATCCCTGCGCTGGCGCTGGTACCGCTGCTTGCGGGGTCGGGCGATGAGCATCCTGACTGGATCAAAATCGGCCTGAAAGTGTTGGCGTTTGCTGGAGTGCTGATTGGCGGGCGCTATTTGCTGCGGCCTGTTTTTCGCTTTATTGCAGGTTCCGGCGTGCGCGAAGTGTTTACAGCGGCCACGCTGTTGCTGGTTCTGGGATCTGCGTTATTTATGGATGCGCTGGGCTTGTCGATGGCGCTCGGGACGTTTATCGCGGGTGTACTGCTGGCCGAAAGTGAATACCGGCATGAGCTCGAAATCGCCATTGAGCCTTTTAAAGGTTTGCTGCTCGGGTTGTTCTTTATTTCCGTTGGCATGGCGCTCAACCTGGGCGTCCTTTATACCCATTTGCTGTGGGTTATTGGCAGCGTGATTATCCTGGTAGCGGTGAAATCGCTGGTGCTGTATGGCATTGCCCGGGTTTATGGTTTGCGAAGTTCTGAGCGCATGCAGTTTGCTGGCGTGTTGAGTCAGGGCGGGGAGTTTGCGTTCGTGCTGTTTTCAACGGCTTCTTCGCAACGGTTGTTCCATCACGATCAAATGGCGCTGCTGCTGGTGACCGTCACGCTGTCGATGATGACCACGCCGCTGGTGATGAAAGTTGTCGATAAGCTGCTGTCTCGCCGTTTCAATGGCCCGGAAGAAGAAGATGAAGCGCCGTGGGTCGAAGACGATAAACCGCAGGTTATTGTGGTTGGCTTCGGGCGCTTTGGCCAGGTTATCGGGCGTTTGCTGATGGCCAATAAAATGCGGATAACCGTGCTTGAACGCGATATCAGTGCGGTGAACCTGATGCGTAAATATGGCTATAAGGTTTACTACGGCGACGCGACGCAAATTGAGCTGCTGCGGTCCGCCGGTGCAGAAGAAGCGCAATCTATAGTCATCACCTGTAATGCGCCGGAAGACACCATGAAGCTGGTGGAAATCTGCCAACAGCATTTCCCTCATCTGCATATTCTTGCCCGTGCTCGCGGGCGTGTGGAAGCTCACGAACTGCTGCAGGCAGGTGTGAAACAATTCTCGCGTGAGACGTTTTCCAGTGCGCTGGAGTTGGGGCGTAAAGCGCTTATCACGCTGGGGATGCATCCGCATCAGGCACAGCGCGCGCAGCTTCATTTCCGTCGTCTGGATATGCGCATGTTGCGTGAGCTGATGCCAGTGCACACGGATACGCAGCAAATTTCTCGCGTGCGGGAAGCCCGACGCGAGCTGGAAGAGATTTTCCAGCGTGAAATGCAACAAGAACGGCGCCAGTTGGACGGCTGGGACGAATTTGAATAGAAGGTGAACAATGGCAATCCGTAAACGTTTTATCGCCGGGGCAAAATGCCCGGCATGCCAGGCGCAGGATTCAATGGCGATGTGGCGTGAGAATAATGTTGATATTGTTGAGTGTGTTAAGTGTGGGCATCAGATGCGCGAGGCGGACAAACAAGCCCGCGAGCACGTTCGCAAAGATGAGCAAGTGATTGGCATTTTTCATCCCGAGTAGCGATCTCCGCTGTCTTTTTTTAAGCTAAGGGGTACACGGGTGCAGAATTCCGCTACAATCTGCGCCACTATTCTTCCCATGCTCAGGAGATATCATGAAAGTAGCAAAAGACCTGGTGGTCAGCCTGGCCTATCAGGTACGTACAGAAGACGGTGTGTTGGTTGATGAGTCTCCGGTAAGCGCGCCGCTCGACTACCTGCATGGTCACGGTTCCCTGATCTCTGGCCTTGAAAAAGCGCTGGAAGGTCACGAAGTAGGCGACAAGTTTGACGTTGAAGTGGGCGCGAACGACGCTTACGGTCAGTATGATGAAAACCTGGTTCAGCGCGTACCGAAAGACGTCTTCATGGGCGTTGACGAGCTGCAGGTCGGCATGCGTTTCCTGGCTGAAACTGACCAGGGTCCAGTACCGGTAGAAATCACCGAAGTAGAAGATGACCACGTCGTTGTTGATGGCAACCACATGCTGGCTGGCCAGAACCTGAAATTCCACGTTGAAGTTGTCGCGATGCGTGAAGCCACCGAAGAAGAACTGGCCCACGGCCACGTTCACGGTGCACACGACCATCATCACGATCACGACCACGACGGTTGCTGCGGCGGCCACGGCCATGACCATGGTCATGACCACGGTGGTAAAGGTGGTTGCGGTAACGGCGGCTGCGGTTGCCACTAATGCGTTCTCCCTTTGGGCTCGCGCATTAAAGGAAAAAAGCGGGGAAACCCGCTTTTTTTACGCCTCAATAATGAGGGGGTGGCGTCTCTTCTGCCTGTGAGGCAATGTGGGAAGGCTGGCTGGCTTTCAGTTTTTCGACCATCAGACGCATATTGTCTCGCATCTTTGCCATTTCAATTTCGTGCGCGGTGACTGTCCGGTTGAGATCTTCAATGGTGATCTCCTGAAAGGCCAGACGGCTTTCCAGCTCTTCCAGGCGCGCTTCGAGTGTTGTCTCGCTCATGAATCACCTCTTTAATCAATTCGCGCGGATTTTACGGGACTTTTCCCTGATGTGCAGCCAATAACCCGAATGACGAAACTTATTTACACAAAAAGAGTCTGAAAAGATCCGAGATTACAGAGTGTTCATATGTAGATTTCTTCTGTGACGCTTTATAGTAGACAACTCATTTACGTAAACCCCGGGGTGAGAAAGATGCCCCGTCCCTGGAGAGATGGATGAAATCACTGTTTAAAGTAACGCTTCTGGCGACAACGATGGCCGTTGCCCTGAATGCTCCGCTGACCTTCGCTGCCGATGCTGCTGCCGCGAAAGCTGCTCCGGCGGCTGATGCTGCAAAAGCGGCACCTGCTGGCCTGAACGCGGCATTCAAAAACGACGACCAGCAATCTGCATATGCACTGGGTGCATCGCTGGGCCGTTACATGGAAAACTCCCTGAAAGAGCAGGAAAAGCTGGGCATCAAACTGGATAAGGCACAGCTGATCGCCGGCGTTCAGGACGCATTTGCGGATAAGAGCAAACTCTCTGATCAGGAAATCGAACAGACCCTGCAGGCATTCGAAACCCGCGTGAAAACCTCTGCTCAGCAGAAAATGGAAAAAGACGCGACGGATAACGAAGCGAAAGGCAAAGCCTTCCGTGACACCTTCGCCAAAGAGAAAGGCGTGAAAACCTCTTCGACTGGCCTGCTGTACAAAGTAGAGAAAGAAGGTACCGGCGATGCGCCGAAAGACAGCGACACCGTGGTCGTGAACTACAAAGGTACGCTGATTGACGGTAAAGAGTTCGATAACTCTTACACCCGTGGCGAGCCACTGTCCTTCCGTCTGGACGGCGTGATCCCAGGCTGGACTGAAGGCCTGAAAAACGTCAAGAAAGGCGGCAAAATCAAGCTGGTCATTCCACCAGATCTGGCTTACGGCAAAACGGGCGTTCCGGGTATCCCTGCTAACTCCACTCTGGTGTTCGACGTAGAGCTGCTGGATATCAAACCAGCACCGAAAGCGGACGCCGCTGCACCTGCTGCAGACGACAAAGCTGCTGCAGATTCCAGCAAGAAATAAGTGTGATGAAAACCGCCGTCCGTAAGGGCGGCGGTTTTTTATTGGGCGCGATAAACGTTGTGTTGTCGCCCACGCACAGGCAACTTGATGTATGACGAGTATAATAAACACTGGAAAGTGCCTGAGGCGCGTATTACTTTAGATGCCTTATTTTTGATGATGATAATGAGCCTGCCCTGACAACCTAACGACAGGCTCCTGAAAAGGAGTGCTTTTTTTCATGTCCAGGTCGCTTTTAACCAACGAAACCAGTGAACTTGATTTGCTGGATCAACGTCCTTTTGACCAGACCGATTTCGACATTCTGAAATCTTACGAAGCGGTAGTGGACGGGTTAGCGATGCTCATTGGCTCCCATTGCGAAATCGTGCTGCACTCCCTGCAGGATCTCAAATGTTCCGCCATTCGTATTGCCAACGGTGAACACACAGGTCGTCAAATCGGCTCGCCGATAACCGACCTGGCGTTGCGTATGCTCCATGATATGACCGGGGCGGACAGCAGCGTATCCAAATGCTATTTCACTCGCGCCAAAAGCGGCGTGCTAATGAAGTCTGTGACGATTGCTATCCGCAACCGTGACCAGCGCGTGATTGGGCTGCTGTGCATCAACATGAACCTTGATGTGCCGTTCTCGCAAATCATGAGCACCTTTATTCCGCCTGAAACGCCTGAAGTGAACTCTCAGGTGAACTTTGCATCTTCTGTCGAAGACCTGGTGACCCAGACGCTGGAATTCACCATCGAAGAGGTCAACGCCGATCGTAACGTTTCCAACAACGCCAAAAATCGTCAGATCGTCCTTAACCTTTATGAAAAAGGGATCTTCGATATCAAAGACGCAATCAACCAGGTGGCCGATCGCCTCAACATCTCTAAACACACCGTTTACCTCTATATTCGCCAGTTTAAGAGCGGCGATTTCCAGGGGCAGGATAAGTAATGCGTTTTGCCCTGATGGTTACGGGGCCTGCGTATGGCACCCAACAGGCCAGCAGTGCCCTGCAATTTGCGCAGGCGGTGCTGGCTGAAGGGCATGAGCTCTCCAGTATCTTCTTCTACCGCGAAGGTGTGTATAACGCCAACCAGTTGAGCGCGCCCGCCAGTGATGAATTTGATCTGGTCCGTGCGTGGCAGACACTGCATGAGCAGCAAGGTGTAGCGCTTCACATTTGTGTCGCTGCGGCATTGCGCCGTGGCGTGACGGATGAAACCGAAGCCAAACAGCTTGGGTTAGCGGGGGCCAACCTACAACCCGGTTTCAACTTGAGTGGATTAGGCGCTCTGGCTGAAGCCTCGTTAACCTGCGACAGAATGGTGCAGTTCTGATGAAACGTGTGGCTTTTGTTTTTTCGACCGCTCCGCACGGAAGTGCTTCCGGCAGGGAAGGGCTTGATGCGCTGCTCGCAACTTCAGCATTGACGGAAGACATTGGCGCGTTTTTTATCGGTGACGGGGTTTTCCAGCTTCTCAGCGATCAAAAACCTGCGACTATTCTGGCCCGAGATTATCTGCCTGCTTTTAAATTGATGGCGCTGTATGACATCGAAGAGAGTTGGGTATGCGGTGCTTCGTTGCGCGAGCGCGGGTTGAGTTCACCTTCCTTTATTATCGAACCTGAGATTCTGGAGCCAAAAGCGTTGCGCCAGAAACTTGAGGGATACGATGTGATTTTACGTTTCTGAGGTGACGATGCTGCACACGCTAAGCCACTCTCCCTGGCAGCATGATATTAGTGCCTTTCTTAGACTCACGGCCGAAGGGGATGATTTACTGCTGCTCTCCGATGGCGTGATTGCGGCGCTGGAAGGCAGCCGCTTCCTTGATCTTCTTAATGAAGCCCCCATAACCCTGTATGCGCTGCAGGAAGACATTGAAGCTCGTGGCCTTGGCGGTCAAATTTCGAGCAGTGTCGTCAGGGTTAGCTATACTGACTTCGTCAGACTAGCGGTCAAACACGACGGGCAATTTGCCTGGTAGTGCAGAGATCGTTGTATATTTCTTGACACCTTTTCGGCGTGGCCCTAAAATTTCGCGTCCTCATATTATATGAGGCGATTTATTACGTGTTTACGAAGCAAAAGCTAAAACCAGGAGCTATTTAATGGCAACAGTTAATCAGCTGGTTCGCAAACCACGCTCACGCAAAGTTGCAAAAAGCAACGTGCCTGCGCTGGAAGCCTGCCCGCAGAAACGTGGCGTATGTACTCGTGTATATACCACCACTCCTAAGAAACCTAACTCCGCACTGCGTAAAGTTTGCCGTGTGCGTCTGACTAACGGTTTCGAAGTCACCTCCTACATCGGCGGTGAAGGTCACAACCTGCAGGAGCACTCCGTGATCCTGATCCGTGGCGGTCGTGTAAAAGACCTTCCGGGTGTTCGTTACCACACCGTTCGTGGTGCGCTTGACTGCTCCGGCGTTAAAGACCGTAAGCAAGCTCGCTCCAAGTATGGCGTGAAGCGTCCTAAGGCTTAATGGATTCCGTTAAGTAAGGCCAAACGTTTTAAATTAATGTCAATCTAAACTCTTTGAGTTTTGGACAATCCTGAATTAACAACGGAGTATTCCCATGCCACGTCGTCGCGTCATTGGTCAGCGTAAAATTCTGCCGGATCCTAAGTTCGGATCAGAGCTGCTGGCTAAATTTGTAAATATCCTGATGGTAGATGGTAAAAAATCTACTGCTGAAGCAATCGTATACAGCGCGCTGGAGACCCTGGCTCAGCGTTCTGGTAAAAATGAACTGGAAGCATTCGAAGTCGCTCTGGACAACGTTCGTCCGACTGTCGAAGTTAAGTCCCGCCGTGTAGGTGGTTCTACTTATCAGGTTCCAGTTGAAGTTCGTCCGGTTCGTCGTAATGCCCTGGCAATGCGTTGGATCGTTGAAGCTGCTCGTAAACGCGGTGATAAATCTATGGCCCTGCGTCTGGCGAACGAACTCACTGACGCTGCAGACAACAAAGGTACTGCAGTTAAGAAACGTGAAGACGTTCACCGTATGGCAGAAGCCAACAAGGCGTTCGCTCACTACCGTTGGTAATCCCTTCGGTGTGTTAGTCCCCAGGCGAGCGCTTCAGGTAAGTTGCTCGCTCTGGGTCACTTAAACTGAACGTCTAAAGAAACAAACGAGGAATCAAATGGCTCGTACAACACCCATCGCACGCTATCGTAACATCGGTATCAGTGCGCACATCGACGCCGGTAAAACCACGACTACCGAACGTATTCTGTTCTACACCGGTGTAAACCACAAAATCGGTGAAGTTCATGACGGCGCCGCAACCATGGACTGGATGGAGCAGGAGCAGGAGCGTGGTATTACCATTACCTCCGCAGCAACTACTGCATTCTGGTCTGGTATGGCGAAGCAGTATGAACCGCATCGCGTAAACATCATCGACACCCCGGGCCACGTTGACTTCACCATCGAAGTTGAACGTTCCATGCGTGTTCTTGACGGTGCGGTAATGGTTTACTGCGCAGTTGGTGGTGTTCAGCCACAGTCTGAAACCGTATGGCGTCAGGCTAACAAATATAAAGTTCCACGCATCGCGTTCGTTAACAAAATGGACCGTATGGGTGCTAACTTCCTGAAAGTTGTTGGTCAGATCAAATCCCGTCTGGGCGCGAACCCTGTTCCGCTGCAGCTGGCGATTGGTGCTGAAGAAGGTTTCACCGGTGTTATCGACCTGGTGAAAATGAAAGCCATCAACTGGAACGATGCGGATCAGGGCGTAACCTTCGAATACGAAGATATCCCAGCTGATATGCAGGACCTGGCTGACGAATGGCACCAGAACCTGATCGAATCCGCTGCGGAAGCGTCTGAAGAGCTGATGGAAAAATACCTGGGCGGCGAAGAGCTGACCGAGGAAGAAATCAAGCTTGCTCTGCGTCAGCGCGTTCTGAACAACGAAATCATCCTGGTAACCTGTGGTTCTGCATTTAAGAACAAAGGTGTTCAGGCGATGCTGGATGCGGTAATCGATTACCTGCCAGCACCAACTGACGTACCTGCTATCAACGGTATGCTGGATGATGGTAAAGATACCCCGTCCGAGCGTCACGCTAGCGATGAAGAGCCGTTTGCAGCTCTGGCATTCAAAATTGCTACCGACCCGTTCGTAGGTAACCTGACCTTCTTCCGCGTTTACTCTGGTGTGGTTAACTCCGGTGATACCGTATATAACCCAGTGAAAGCGGCTCGTGAGCGTTTTGGTCGTATCGTTCAGATGCACGCCAACAAACGTGAAGAGATCAAAGAAGTTCGCGCGGGCGACATTGCAGCAGCAATCGGCCTGAAAGACGTGACCACAGGTGACACCATCTGTGATCCGGACAACGTGATCATTCTTGAGCGTATGGAATTCCCAGAGCCGGTAATCTCCATCGCCGTAGAACCGAAAACCAAAGCTGACCAGGAAAAAATGGGTCTGGCTCTGGGTCGTCTGGCGAAAGAAGATCCATCATTCCGCGTATGGACTGATGAAGAATCTAACCAGACCATTATCGCCGGTATGGGTGAACTGCACCTCGACATCATCGTTGACCGTATGAAGCGTGAATTCAACGTTGAAGCGAACGTCGGTAAACCTCAGGTTGCTTACCGCGAAGCGATTCGTGCGAAAGTTACCGATATCGAAGGTAAACACGCCAAGCAGTCTGGTGGTCGTGGTCAGTACGGTCATGTTGTTATTGACATGTACCCACTGGAGCCGGGCTCAAATCCGAAAGGTTACGAGTTCATCAACGACATCAAAGGTGGTGTAATTCCTGGCGAATACATCCCTGCCGTTGATAAAGGCATCCAGGAGCAGCTGAAAGCTGGTCCTCTGGCGGGTTACCCGGTTGTTGATCTCGGTGTGCGTCTGCACTTCGGTTCATACCATGACGTTGACTCCTCCGAACTGGCGTTTAAACTGGCTGCTTCTATCGCCTTTAAAGATGGCTTTAAGAAAGCAAAACCAGTTCTGCTTGAGCCTATCATGAAGGTTGAAGTTGAGACTCCGGAAGAGAACACCGGTGACGTTATCGGTGACCTTAGCCGTCGTCGTGGTCAGCTGAAAGGTCAGGAATCCAACGCTACTGGCGTTCAGATTCACGCTGAAGTTCCGCTGTCTGAAATGTTCGGGTATGCAACTCAGCTGCGTTCTCTGACTAAAGGTCGTGCTTCTTACTCCATGGAGTTCCTGAAGTATGACGACGCGCCGAACAACGTTGCTCAGGCCGTTATCGAAGCTCGTGGCAAATAAGCCGCAAGGTTAAAACTAATGTCCCGTGCTCTCTCCTTGAGGGGAGAGCACTATAGTAAGGAATATAGCCGTGTCTAAAGAAAAATTTGAACGTACAAAACCGCACGTTAACGTTGGTACTATCGGCCACGTTGACCACGGTAAAACTACCCTGACTGCTGCAATCACTACCGTACTGGCTAAAACCTACGGCGGTGCTGCTCGTGCTTTCGACCAGATCGATAACGCACCAGAAGAAAAAGCTCGTGGTATCACCATCAACACTTCCCACGTTGAATATGACACCCCGACTCGCCACTACGCACACGT